>NZ_JBEYVX010000009.1:0-172739 GCF_040644195.1 Streptomyces sp. NPDC047014
CCCGGAACACCAGCTTCTGCACATGCCCGATCCCGCGCAGCACCGGCTCGCCCGCCGTACCCATGGCCTGGAGCGCGAACCCGCACAGCAGCGCCACCAGCAGGGTCTGCAACACCTCGCCGCCGGTGAAGGCGGAGACCAGCGTGGTCGGGATGATCCCGAGCAGGAACTCCTGCGTGCTCTCGGCCCCGCCCGCCTTGGCCTGCGCCTCGCCCGCGCTGCGCGCCGCCTCGGTCAGGTGGAGCCCGCTGCCGGGCTCCAGCAGATTGCCGACGAGCAGGCCGATGGCGAGTGCCACCGTCGACATGACCATGAAGTAGCCGAGGGCGAGCCCGCCCACCGCGCCGACCTTCGCGGCTTTGCGGACCGAACCGATGCCCAGCACGATGGTGCAGAAGATCACCGGCGAGATCATCATCTTGATGAGGTTCACGAAGCCGGTGCCCAGCGGTTTCAGTTCCACGGCCACGCCGGGCGCGGCGAAACCGACGGCGATGCCGAGCAGCACCGCGCCGATCACCGCGATGTAGAGATAGTGCGTTCTGTCGCGCCTGGCGGCCACGATGCCTCCTGGTGGTGAAGTCGTCCGGGGAGACCTTCACCCAGGGCTGTGACCCCGGTCACCCTTGCGTTCATTGAGTTCACGACACCGTGCACACTGAGCGCCATGTTCCGCTTCCCCCGGCCCCCGCGCAGCCTCGCCGGCCAGCTCTTCGCCATGCAGGTGCTGCTGGTCGCCGTCGTCGTCGCGGGCTGCGCCGTCTACGCCTACGCCACCGCCCGGGGGCAGGCCGAGGAGGCCGCCCGGCGCCAGGCCGGAGCGGTGGCCCGCGCGGTCGCCGACTCGCCCTCCGTCCGCGAGGCCGTACGGGGAGCGGAGCGCGGCACCGACCCGTCCGCCGAGCTCCAGCCGTACGCGCAGAAGGTCCGCGTGGACTCCGGGGTGGACTTCGTGACGATCATGGCCCCCGACGGGAGGCGCTGGACCCACCCCGACCCGCGCCGGATAGGCGAGCCCTTCATGGGCAACACCGCCCCGGCTCTGCGCGGCGAGACCTTCAGCGAGACCTACACCGGCACCCTCGGCCCCTCCATCCGCGTGGTCACCCCGCTGGAGGACGGGGACCGGATCGTCGGACTGGTCAGCGCCGGGATCACCGTCCGCGCCATCAGCGACCGGCTCGCCGCCCAGCTGTCCGCCCTCGGCTGGGTCGCGGGCGGCGCGCTCGCCCTGGGAGGCGTGGGCACGTACGTCGTCAACGCGCGGCTGCGCCGCCACACTCATGGCATGAACGCCGCCGAGCTCAGCGCGATGTACGACTACCACCAGGCGGCCCTGCACGGGGTCCGCGAGGGCCTGCTGATGCTCGACGGGCAGCGCCGGATCACCCTCATCAACGACGCGGGCCGCGAGCTGCTGGCCCTGCCCGGCGAGGTCACCGGCACCCGCGCCGCCGACCTGGGACTGCCCGCGCCGCTCACCGGGGTGCTGCTCGCCGACCGGCCCCGCGTGGACGAGGTGCACCTCACGGCCGACCGGGTCCTCGTGGTCAACAGCGCCCCGGTGGCGGGCGGCGGCCGGCGCGGCACCGTCGTGACCCTGCGCGACCACACCGAGCTCCAGGCGCTGACCGGCGAGCTGGACCACGAGCGCGGATTCACCCAGGCCCTGCGCTCCCAGGCCCACGAGGCCGCCAACCGGCTGCACACCGTGGTCTCCCTCATCGAGCTGGGGCGCGCGCAGGAGGCGGTGGAGTTCGCCACCGCCGAACTGGAGCTGGCCCAGGCCCTCACCGACGAGGTGGTCACGGCCGTGGGGGAGCCCGTCCTCGTGGCGCTGCTGCTCGGAAAGGCCGCGCAGGCGCACGAGCGGGGCGTGGAACTGGTGGTGACCGCCGACAGCCGCAGCCTGGCCGACCTGGACGGGCTGCCGCCCGCCCGGGACCTCGTCACCGTGCTCGGCAACCTCATCGACAACGCGGTCGACGCGGTGAGCGCCGTCCCCGGCGCCCGGATCGCCGTCACCCTGCGGCCGGAGCGGGACCAGCTGCTGCTGCGGGTCGCGGACAACGGCCCCGGACTGCCCGAGGGGGTGGACGTCTTCCGCCGCGGCTGGTCCGGCAAGGGCGAGGGGCGCGGCCTCGGTCTCGCCCTGGTCCAGCAGGTGGCGCAGCGCTACGGCGGTGCGGTGGTCGCCGCCCAGGGTCCGGGCGGCGGCGCGGAGTTCACCGTACGGCTGCCCGCCGCGGCCCCGCCGGACGGGGTGCCGGGATGACCGGGAGCGAGGTCCGCGTCCTCGTCGTCGAGGACGATCCGGTGGCCGCCGACGCGCACGCCCTGTACGTCGGCAGGGTGCCCGGCTTCACGGCCGTCGGAGCCGTCAACTCCCTGGCCGAGGCCACCCGGGTCCTGGAGCGGACCCGCGTCGACCTGCTCCTGCTCGACCTGGGCCTACCCGACGGGCACGGCCTGCGCTTCGCCCGGGGGCTGCGCGCCGCCGGGCATCCGGTCGACGTGATCGTGGTGACCTCGGCGCGGGACCTGGCCGTGGTCCGCGAGAGCGTCTCGCTCGGCGTGGTCCAGTACGTCCTGAAGCCCTTCGCCTTCCCCACCCTGCGCGAACGCCTGCTGCGCTACGCCGAGTTCCGCGCGACGGCGGGCGAGGCGGCGGGCCAGGACGACGTGGACCGGGCGATGGCCGCCCTGCGCGCGCCCCGCCCGGCCGAGCTGCCCAAGGGGCTGAGCGCGCCGACCCTGGACCGGGTCGCCGCCCTGCTGCGGGCGGCGCCCGAGGGGCTGACGGCGGCGGGGGCGGCCGAGGCGGCCGGGATCTCCCGGATCACCGCCCGCCGGTACCTGGAGCACCTGGTGGACACCGGCCGCGCGGACCGGACCCCCCGGTACGGCCAGGTCGGCCGCCCCGAACTGCACTACCGCTGGCTGGCGGCCGCGGCGGCCGGCTCGGTGTCGAAGGTGTAGAACTTCCGGTGGTCGAGCAGGTCCGCCGGGGTCACGTCGTTCCACGGCCGCATGGTGTCGTTCAGGTCCACCACATTGGTGGTGCCCGCCGCCGGCAGGTAGGTGGACTGCGGGTGCCTCGCCTGCCAGTCGGACCACAGCTTGTCGATGAAGGCGTGGTGCATCCAGAACACCGGGTCGTTGGGGGAGACCCCGGTGGACATCTGGCCGCCGACCCAGACGTGCACCCGGTTGTGAAGGTTGGCGCCGCGCCAGCCCTCCAGGTGGTTGCGGAACCCGTTGGAGGAGCTGTTCCAGGGGGCCATGTCGTAGACCGGCATGGCCAGTACGGAGTCCACCTCGGCCTTGGTCGGCAGCTCGGGGACGCCGCTGCCGAGCGCGCGCCGCAGGTAGGAGCGGCCGTCGACGCGTACCTCTATGTTCCACTTGCCCGTCGCGTAGGCGAAGGGCCCGTCGATGACCTGGCCGTCGCGGGCCCGCCCGGTGCCGCCGAGGAAGTCGGGGGCCCAGAGGGAGGAGCGGCTGGTGCGGTCCACCGTCCAGTCCCAGTAGGGCAGCGCCACGCTCGCGTCCACTTTCTGCAGCGCCTGCTCGAACTCCAGCAGGAAGCGCCGGTGCCAGGGGAGGAAGGAGGGGGAGCGGTGGCCGACCCGGTCGCCCGAGTCGGTGTCGCTCATGATGAAGCCGTTGTGGGTGGTGACGAAGCGGTCGTAGGCGCCGGTGCGCTTGAGCTCCAGCAGGGCCGAGGTGAAGGCGCGCTTCTCCGCGGGGGTCAGCGTGGCCTGGTTCTTGCGGACGGTCACGCCGCACCTCCGAAGGGGACGAGGGGGGCGCCCTGGAGCTCGCGGACCGCGGCGCGGGCGAGCAGGGTGGGGCTGTTGAAGGTCTCGTAGTGGTTGATGACGCTGATCCAGCTGCCGTCGGCGTTGCGCATGACGTGCAGTTCTCTGCCGTCTATCCGGACGGTCGGCTGGCCGGGCGAGTGGTGGTCGCCGTGGCCGCCGTGGTGTCCTCCGCCGCCCTGGGTGATCTGGATGCGGCGGCCCTGGTAGACCTCGTCGACCGTGCCCGGGGGTGTGGGGGTCGCGGGGGTCGCGGCGGCGCTCGTGGCGATGCCGGTGGTGGCGGCGGTGAGGCCGAGGACGGTGAGGGCGCCGGCGGTCGTCCCCAGCGCCTGGCGTCGAGTGATCATGTGCATGGCCGAAGAGGTATCAGGGCGCGGGAAAGGCGTGGCCGTTATCCGGACATGAACGGATAAGTTGCCGGTAGAACAAGTTGGATGATCTTCCCGTCCGGACCGGCTCCGGTGCGTCGAACGGGAAGATCTGCGGCGCTGAGTCTACTGGACAGTAATTTATGCGGCGGCCAGGGGTCCCTATGTGCGGGGTCACACGGGGGAGTCGGCCGGAAACGGAGCGTCAGGCGCCCTCGTGGGCCCATCCGGGGTGTGTGGGCGGGCGATCGCGCGGCTCGTCGCACCCACCGCGACCGGCCTCCCGGATTGGGGGGATTCCTCACTTATAGTCCCGCTATGGCTCTTCATGTGACGAAGGACGCGAGCGCCGCCCCGGACACCGACACGGACGTGTTCGCGTCCACGCTGAGCGGCCAGATCCTCCCCAAGTACCGGATCCCCGAGGACCACTCGCCCACCGAGGTCGTCTACGAACTCCTGCGCAACGAACTCCTCCTGGACGGCAACGCCTCCCAGAACCTGGCGACCTTCTGCACCACCTGGTCGGACGAGGGCGTGCACCGCCTGATGAACGTCTGCCTCGACAAGAACATGATCGACAAGGACGAGTACCCGCAGACCGCCGAGATCGAGTCCCGCTGCGTCAACATCCTCGCCGACCTCTGGAACGCCCCCGCCGGAACCACCGCGACCGGCTGCTCCACCACCGGCTCCAGCGAAGCCGCCATGCTCGGCGGCCTCGCCCTCAAATGGCGCTGGCGCGAGCGCCGCCGCGCCGCGGGCCTGCCCACCGACCGGCCCAACCTGGTGTGCGGGCCCGTCCAGATCTGCTGGGACAAGTTCGCCCGCTACTTCGACGTCGAACTGCGCCAGGTCCCGCTGGAGCCCGGCGCCACCGGCCTGCTGCCCCACCAGCTCGCCGAGTACGTCGACGAGAACACCATCGGCGTCGTCGCCATCCTCGGCGTGACCTACACCTGCGACTACGAGCCCGTCGCCGAGCTCGCCGCCGCACTCGACCGGATCCAGGCCGAGCACGGCTGGGACGTCCCCATCCACGTGGACGGCGCGAGCGGCGGCTTCGTCGCCCCCTTCCTCCACCCCGACGTGGTCTGGGACTTCCGGCTCTCCCGCGTCGCCTCGATCAACACCTCCGGCCACAAGTACGGGCTCGCGCCCCTGGGCGTCGGCTGGATCGTCTGGCGGACCGCCGACCTGCTCCCCGCCGACCTCGTGTTCAACGTGGACTACCTCGGCGGCGACATGCCGACCTTCGCCCTCAACTTCTCCCGCCCCGGCGGCGAGATCGTCGCCCAGTACTACCTGTTCCTGCGCCTCGGCCGGGCCGGCTACACCCGCGTCCAGCAGGCGTGCGCGGACACCGCCCAGTACCTGGCCGGGGAGATCGAGGCGATGGGCCCCTTCACCCTCCTCTACGGGGGCGAAGGCGGACTCCCCGCCGTCTCCTACAAGCTCACCGACCCCGACGGCGCCGGATTCTCCCTCTACGACCTCTCCGACCGGCTGCGGATGCGCGGCTGGCAGGTGCCCACGTACCCGCTGCCCGCCAACCGCCAGGAGACCGTCATCCAGCGGGTCCTGGTCCGCCACGGTGTCACCCGGGACCAGATCGCCCTGCTGGTGGAGGACATGCGCCGGGCCGTGGACCACCTCAGGGCCACGCCCCCGCCGGCCCCGGCCACCCCGCCGCGCTCCGGCTTCCACCACTGAGGGCGGCCGGTCGGCAGGGAGACGGCGGGGCCGTCAGCGGCGGCCGCTCTACCGGGCCCCGAAGTTCTGCGTCCACCAGGGGCCTCCCGCGCCCTGGTGGATGCCGACGCCCAGGTCCTTGAAGGAGCAGTTCAGGATGTTGGCCCGGTGCCCCGGGCTCTTCATCCAGGAGTCCATCACCGACGCCGCGGTCTGCTGGCCCCGCGCGATGTTCTCCCCGTACGTCGACCAGCGGTACCCGGCCGAGGTGGTCCGGTCGCCCGGGTCCCTGCCGTCGGGGTTGGTGTGGTCGAAGAAGTTCCGGGCCGCCATGTCGTCGGAGTGCCTCTGCGCCGCCGCCCGCAGCTGCGGGTCGTCCTTGAGCGGGCCGCAGCCGGCCGCCGCACGCTCGCTGTTGACCAGGGCCAGCACCTGCCCGGCCACACCCGACGGCGGCGCGGGGGCCGGCGCGGGCGCCGAGGCGCGCGGGGTCGGCGAGGAGCTGCGGCTCGCCGTGGGGCTCGCGGACGGGCTCGCCGAAGCGGAAGCCGAGGCGGAGGCCGAAGGTGAAGCGGACGCCGAGGGCGATGCCGAGGCCGAGGGGGAGGCCGACGGCGAGGGCGGGCCGGCGGACTCCGGCGCGGCCAGCGCCGCCACCGGCGCGCCGGTCGCGCCGCCCTCCTCCTTCGTATCACCGGAACCGGGCAGTCCGCCGAGGTAGACCAGGCCGCCGCCCGCCACACAGGCCGCGATCACCGCACCGCCGACCACACGGCGCCTGCTGCGCCGCCGCTGCCGCTGGCGCATCGCGCCCCGGCCGCCGCCCGCATCGGTCACCGGGGTCAGCTGCGTCGCCGCCTCCGCGAACTCGCCCTCGGCGCCGCCGCCGAGCGCGGAGGCGGAGGCCACCGGTGCGAACCCCGTCTCCGTGGCCGCGCGTACCCCGGCCAGCAGCGCCGCCGACACCGGTACGAGCGCCAGCCCGGCCAGCAGCCCCTCCGCCGGGACCAGCCCGCCCCACAGGCCCGAGCAGCGCACGCACTCCCGCGCGTGCCGGGCTATTCGCTTGCGCCACAGCGCCGACGGCTGCCCGTCCCAGCCCGCCAGCAGCCCGTGCAGCTCCTCGCAGCGCGGCCGCGAGTCCAGCGCCCGCTCCACGACCCGCGCCGACTCCAGCTGCGCCTTCATCCGCTGGATCCGGACCGCCGTGTGCTGCGGCGTCAGCTCCAGCGCGGAGGCCACCTCCGCCCGGGTCAGCTCCCCGGCGCACTCCAGCCACCACAGCGACAGCAGCCCCCGGTCCTCGGGCTCCAGCCAGCGCGTGGCCCGCGCCGTCTCGCGGCGCTGGCCCGACAGCTCCAGCCGTACGACGGTCAGGTCGACGAAGTCGGCCCCCGGGTCGGCCACGTCCTGCGCGGTGTCCAGGGTGCTCTCGCCGAAACCGCTCTGCCGGGCCTGCCAGTGCGCCCGTACCCGGTTCATCGCGATGGCCACCAGCCAGGACCGGAAGGACTCGTCGTCGCGCAGGCCGCCCAGCCCGTCGAGCGCGCGCAGCATCGTGTCCTGCACCACGTCGTCCACGTCGCAGGAGCCGTTCAGGGCCCGGCCGACGATGTTGTAGACGAGCGGGAGGTGAGCGCCGACGAGCGCGTCCTGCGCGCGGGGATCGCCCGCGCGGGCCGCTGCCACCAGTGCTGCGGTGTGCTGAGTAGTCATGTGAATGTCCCTGTCCGTACCGGCGGTCGATGATGCCCGATACCTGGGAGACCGTGGAGAGGGGCCTCGATAACAGTTATCCGGAAAATAATTCCGGATGGCGATTCACGGGCCCCCAGCGGGGTCACAACAGCGGTGCCAGCGCCTCGGCCGCGGCCCGCAGCGCGGGGGCGTACCGCTCGATCTCAGCCCGGGGGACCAGGAAGGCGACGGTGGTGACGCTGACCCCGCCGACCGGCCGGCCCGAGGGCCCGAGGACCGCCGCGCCGACGCAGCGGATGGTGGGCTCGTTCTCCTCGTCGTCCACCGCGAAGCCGCGCGCCCGTACTCCGGCCAGTTCGGCGAGGAGTTCCGGCACGGTGGTGAGCGTGTGCGGGGTCCGGCGCGGCAGGCCGGTGGCGGCCGCGAGGGCCCGTACCTCCGCCTCGGGCAGATGAGCGAGGACGCTCTTGCCGATGGCCGTGCTGTGCAGGGGCATGCTCATGCCGATCCGGGAGGCGGTCCGGACGGGCTGGTCGCCCTCCACCTTGCGGATGTAGGTGATGGTCTCCCCGCCGCGCAGGGCCAGATGCACCGTCTGACCCGTCGTCCGCTGGAGCTCGCCGAGGACGCGCCCGATGGTGGCCGGCTCCCCGCCGCCGACCAGCGCGGACAGCAGCCGCAGCCGCGGCCCCACGCCGTAGCGGCTCTCCGGCTCCGGGCGGACGAAGCCCTGCTCGGTCAGGGAGGCCAGGACCCGGAAGGCGGTGGACTTCGGTACGGCGGCCGCCGCGGCCAGGTCGGTCAGCCGGTGCGGGCCGCCGGGCGCCGCCACCGCCTCCAGCAGGCGCAGGGACTTCTCCGCCGCCGAACCGGCGGCGGAGGTGCGGCCGGTGCGGCCGGGGTTCGGGGGGCCGTCGGGCGGGTTTTCTCCGGCGTTCGTGGTCACGGCGGTTCCCGGTGTGTGTAGGGTCTGGACCAATCGGTTCCGCTGTACGGTACGCCGTTCCACTACGTGGAACAAGATGGGGGAGGTTTCCATGCCCGGCCGATCACCCGGACATCCGTACGCCGTGCTCGCCGCCCAGCGGCTGCTGCCGGTGCTGCGCAGCCCCGGCGCCGACGAGGCCGTCCGCGCCACCGCCGCCCTGCTCGCGGCCGGCTGCCGCGCCGTCGAGCTGACCACCACCGTCCCCGGCTGGGCCGAGGCCGTCGCCCGCACGGCCCGGCTCGACGACGCGCACGGCCGCCGCGCGCTCATCGGCGTGGGCACCGTCACCACCGCCGAGCAGGCCGAGACCGCCCTGGACGCGGGCGCCGCCTTCCTCGTCTCCCCGTACCCCGCGCCGGAGGTCCGCGCGGTGGCCGTGCGCCGCGAAGCCGTCTTCATCGAGGGCGGGTTCACCCCCGGCGAGATCGCGGCCGCCGTCCGGGCCGCCGGATCCGCGAAGGTCTTCCCGGCCCATGTGGGAGGCCCGGACTTCGTGCGCTCCCTCCGGGCCGTACTGCCGGAGGCGGTGATCGTCCCCACCGGCGGCATCCGGCCCGCCGAGGTCCCCGACTGGCTCGCCGCGGGCGCCACCGCCGTCGGTGTCGGGAGCGGGCTGCCGGCCGAGCCCGAGGCGCTGGCCGCGCTGTTCGCCGTGCCCGCGCCCGGAGGCGGCCATTGCGGCCCCGTGAATCCGGGGTGCTGACCGTGCCCGGGAGCGCCGACACGGCGTACGACGTGCTCGTCCTGGGTGAGGTGCTGGTCGAGATCCACACCGACACCGCCCTCGGCCGCGCCGCCGAGGGCACCCCGGCCCGTATCTCCTACTCCGGCGACGCCCTCAACGTGGCCGCCGCCGCGGCCGCCGCCGGGGCGCGCACCGCGCTGCTCGCCGTGGTCGGCGAGGACGAGCTGACCGCGCCGCTGCTGCGGCGGGCCGCCCGGCTCGGCGTGGACGTCTCCCACGTCCGCCGCGCCGACCGGCCCAATGGGGCCTACCTGCTCAGCTCCGATCCGGACGGCGACCGGGGCTTCGTCTACTGGCGCACCGGAAGCGCCGGTTCCACCCTCGCGCCCCGGCATGTCGACTCCTGGCACGAGCTGCTGACGCGCTGCCGCGCCCTGGTCACCAGCGGCATCACCGGCGCCCTGTCCCCGAGCAGCCGCGAGGCCGTCGTGGCCGCCGCGCACCTCGTGCACGGCGCGGGCGGGCAGGTGACGTACGACCCCAACTTCCGCGCCCGGCTCACCGGCCCGGCCGAAGCACGCGCACTGCTCGCCCGGATCGCCCCGCTGACCGGGCTGCTCAAGGTGTCCTGCCCGGCCGACGCCCGGGCCCTGGCCGACACCGAGGACGCCACGGCCGCCGCCGCCCGGCTGCGCGCGCTCGGGGCCCGTACGGTCGCGGTCACCGCCGGGTCCGGACCGCTGCTCCTGGCCGACGCCGAGGGCGTGACGGCCCATCCGGTGCCCGCGAACCCCGCCCCCGTGGACGCGACCGGCGCCGGGGACTGCTTCACCGGCACGGCCACCGCCCGGCTCGCCCTCGGCGACCCGCTCGCGGAGGCCGTGGCCCTCGGCCTCGCCGCCGCCTCGCTGTCGGTCTCGGGCCGGGGCGGTACGGGCCGGGTCCCGGCCCTCGCGGAGACGGCCGCGCTGGCGGCCGCCCACCGGGGGATCAGTACTCCTCGGCCGACGTCTCCGGCTCCGTGACCCAGCCCGCGGCGAGGACCAGCCGCGAGGTGCGGTGGACGGCGAGGAAGCCGAACGGCCGGTCGAAGCGGACCCGCGCCCTGCGCACCCGGTAGCGGAGGCGCGGCGGCATGCCGGCGCCGACGAGGTCGAGGGGGGTGATCGCCGCCGCCTCGAAGCCCTCGGCGTGGAACCGGGCCAGTGCCGACTGCCGGGCGGAACCGATGGCCAGGGGCTCGCCGCTGATGCCGGGGAAGTGGCCGCGGCCGGTGTCGCACGCGGCTTCCAGGCCGAACAGCCGGGCGTGGTGGAGGAGATCGTGCTCCGCCCGTATCCCGAAGGCCGTCGTGTCGATCTCCAGCCTCCGTTCGGGCGACGCGGAGCGCACGGTCCCGACGGACAGCCCCGGGCCGGGCTCGCCCGGCGGCAGCAGGCTCGCCCCGGTGGACGGCAGGGCCCGGGTGACGGCCGCGATCCCGCTGGTGAGCGTGGCACCCGCCGGTGCGCCGGGCTCGCCGAGGACGAGGTGCACGTCCACCCCGGCCGAGCCGACCACCTCCAGCAGCGTGACCGCACCGCCCGTGCCGTGGGCGACCCTGACCCGGTCCAGCAGGGCGGTGCTGCGGTACAGCATGCGCAGGGTCAGGCCGCTCCACGGCCCGCTCCCGGCCTCGGACAGCGTCTCATGGAAGGGCCGGATCCAGCCGATGCGCAGGGCGAGAGCGGAGGCGAGTACGAGCGAGGAGTCCTTGTTGAGGGCGACCGGCATCCGCTCGATCAGCCCGTGCGTCCGCTCGCGGGCCCACGCGTCCAGGACCTTCCGGTCCGTGTCCGGATCCCCGGTCAGGAGGCCCCGGGTGCCCGGCGGGAGCCGCCGTGACCAGGGCTCGCGCAGCGGCAGCCCGTCCCGCACCCACAGGCCCGTCGCCGCTTCCAGCCCCCGTACGCGTCCCAGCGCGGCCAGCAGCTCCCGCGCGGCCCCGGCCGCGGTGTCGGCGGACATGCCCAGCGCCTCGGCCAGTTCGGCGCGGGCGGGGCCCTGCGCGCCGTCCGCGAGCAGCGCCAGCAGGGGCCAGACCCCGGCGGCGGTGAACACGGTCCCCGCGTCCCCGTCGGTCCGCGCGGCCCAGTGTGCCGTGAGCCGGTTGACCGCGCTCACCGTCGAGTTCCTCATGCGGGGGAGGGTACGTGGAAGGCGCCGCCGGGCCGGATGGATTTTCCGCGGCCCGGCGGCGCCGGTCAGGGGGAGGCTGCTGCTGAGGGAGGGTCAGCGGCCGCGCAGCCCGCGGTCGACGGCCGTCAGCAGCTCGCCGTCGGAGGTGTCGGCGTCCAGCGACCAGAACATGGCGCCGCCGAGGCCGTTCTCGCGGACGTAGCGGGACTTGGCGCGCAGCACCTGCGGGTCGTCGTAGGTCCACAGGGTGGTGCCGTCGAACAGCCAGGCGTGGCCGCCGCGCCGGTCGCGGTGGATCTGGTAGCTGCCGGAGTCGGCCAGCTTCTTGAGCGCCTTGTAGTCCTCGTACCCGGCGGCCCAGGTGGCGGGCGCCGGGCCGGTGGCGGGCTGCCCCATGCCGTCGCCGCCGCCGCTCACGCCGGTCCAGCCCTGCCCGTAGAAGGGCATGCCCATCACCAGCTTGTGCGCGGGGGCGCCGCGCCGCTTCCAGGCGTCGACGGTGCCGTGCACGCTGAAATCGTCGCGGGCGTAGAGGGCGGACTGCTGGGCCGTCTTCGGCTCCCCGGAGACGTGGAAGTCGTAGCCCTGGAGGGTGACGAAGTCCAGGTCGCGCATGATGCGGCGGACGTCGAAGCCCGCGTCGATCTTGGCGGGGGCGGTCGGGACGAAGGCGCTCAGCTCGTACTTCGTCTTCCGCTTCTGGCTGCGGGCGTAGGCGTCGAGCTGGGTGCGGAACTCCTTGACCAGCTCGGTGAAGTTCCGCTTGTCCTCGGGGCGGTAGGTGGTGTCGGTGTCACCGGCGGAGCCGGGCCACTCCCAGTCGAGGTCGATCCCGTCGAACAGGCCGGCGGCGGCACCGGCGCCGCCGCGGGCGCCGTCCTGCGGGAGATTGCCCTTGAGGTAGAGGTCGACGCAGGAGGCGACGAGGGCCTTGCGAGAGGCAGGGGTCAGCGCGGCGTCGGAGAAGTGCGTGGACCAGCTCCAGCCGCCGAGGGAGATCAGCACCTTGAGACCGGGGTGCTTGGCCTTCAGCTCGCGCAGCTGGTTGAAGTTCCCGGCGAGCCGCTGCTCGGCGGTGTCCGCGACACCGTCCACGGAGTTCGCGGCGTCGAGGGGGCGCACGTAGTCGGCCCATGCGTCGGCCTCGCCGGGGACGTTGCCGGTGAAGCACTTGCCGTCGGCGCTGATGTTGCCGAAGGCGTAGTTGATGTGGGTGAGCTTGGCGGCGGAGCCGTTCGCTTCGAGGTCCTGGACCTGGAAGTCCCGCCCGTAGACGCCCCACTGGGTGAAGTAGCCGACCTTCTTGTACGAGCCGCCACCGCGCGCGGTGTCGTCACCGCCGGCGCCGGAGGCGGAGGCGGCGGGCGCGAAGGCGGCCAGCAGGGAGAGGGAACAGGCGGCGACGGCCAGTCTGCCGAACGTGCTGCGGCGCATGGGCTTCCTTTGCGGCTGCGGGGAGGAGCGGGGGCGTGAGCGCGTGCGGCGGTGCGGGGTGCGGGGTGCGGGGTGCGGGGTGCGGGGTGTGGCGGTGCGGCGGGTGCATGCCGGAAACTATTGGTCTGGACCAGCCGGGTCAAGGGGGCGGCGCGTAAATCGATGGAACGCGCGGCCGGGCCGTGGCAGGGTTGCACCCACCAAAGGGGTGTAGCTCAGTCGGCCAGAGCAGCGGTCTCCAAAACCGTAGGTCGCAGGTTCAATTCCTGCCATCCCTGCCAATGCGGCGCCGCGCGGTGCCGCGCAGTGAGGGAAAGCCGCGCGGGTGCGCGGCTGTTCCGCCGGTCAGGGGCAGCTCTCCTCCAGCTTGACCGTGTGGAAGACGAGCTTGGTGTCGGTCGTGGCCCGGCTGCCGGCGGCGGGGGTCTGCGAGCAGACCTTCCAGTTCCGGTCGAGCACCTGCATCCGGCTCTTGCCGAGCGCGTCGGTGGACCCGAGGTAGAAGAACCCGGCGGCCTGCGCCTGATCCTGCGCGGCCTGCAGAACCTGCCCGACGGCCAGGGGAACGGTCGCCGGAGGGGCAGCCGGGGGAGCGGCGAGTACGGCCGCGGTGTGGTGGGTGCGCATCGCGCCATGCTTGCCGGAATGCGGCGGCTGTGTGGGGTGAGTGGCCGTCTTGTGACATCGGGGTCGTCGGCCGTGGGGGCGGGGTGCCCCCGCACCGGGGTGCGGGGGCCGCCGCGAGAAGGTGCCCGTCGGTCGCTGTCCCCGGGGGGCCGACGGGCGGGTCCGAGTAGCTGCCGCAGCCACGGGGCAATCGCTCGGATGTGATGGGCCGACCGTACCCGCGGGCACTGACAACGGCTCCGCACGCGCGGCGGCCCTCCCGGGGGGAGGGACGGGAGGGGCGCCGGCCCGGGGGAGGTCCGGTGCGCCACACCGTAGACCCGCGGGCGGGCGGAGCGGTAGGCATATGCCGGGGTGGATTTCGGAGATAGGGAGTGTCCGGCATGACGGTCCGGGGGGGCATCCGCGGCCTCGCTTCCCTGGCGCAAGGCGGGCGTGTGGGAGGCGGCTTCCGGTGGGCGGCCGGGGTGGTGTTGCGCCGGCTGTGGGGGACCCGTCCTCTCGTACCGGTACCGGATGTACCTGCCCGAGTCCTCGCTGTTCACGCGGTGCGTCGGGCTCAGCTGGTGTTCCGGTTGCCGGGTCTACTCCGGGGCGATGGTGCATGTCCCGCGCGAGCGCGTGCTCGCTGACATGCTGGCCGGGTTGCCGGAGGAGCGGCGGGAGCGGTTGCTGCGGAGCGAGGCACGGCTGGTGCGGTACCTGGACGCGCGATTGCGGGCGGGCGGGATGGCGCCCCGCCCGCCCGGCGCGGGGCCTAGCCGGCCGTGCCCGCCGGCGGCTCCTGGTAGCCGTACGGGCGGGTGATGATCTCCATCGCGTGGCCCGTCGGATCCATGAAGTAGACGCCCCGGCCGCCGTCGTGGTGGTTGATCTCGCCCGGGTGCTTGCGCTGCGGATCGGCGAAGTAGTCGACCCCCGCCGAGCGGATCTTCGCGAATGCCGCGTCGAACTCCTCCTCCGAGATGAGGAACGCGTAGTGCTGCGGGGTGATGGTCTCCGGCGGGACGGTCGCGAAGTCCAGGGTGACGCCGTTGGCGGTCTCCACCGGGATGAAGGGACCCGTCTGGGGGCCGGCCTCCAGGCCGAGGACATCGGCCAGGAAGGCGGCGGCCTCCCGGGCGTCACGGGAGTGGATGATCGTGTGATTCAGCTGTACAGACATGGGTGAATGCCTCCGGAAGGCATCTTACGGACACCTCCATGCCTCACCCGGTCGGTGACCGACACGCGATGCCGTGATCACGATCCTAGGCACCGGGCGGCGCCGGAGTCCAGGCGGTTTCCCACCCCTGCCCGTGCCGCCCGTGCCCCGCCCCGGATCATGAACTCCCGTACACCGCCTTGACGTTGTCCTGCGCCGGGTGCGCCCGCCCTGCGGGGCCCGCCGCGAAGGCGCGCAGCAGGTTCTCCGTCACCCGGGTGGTCAGCGCCCCGGAGTGCGCGTCCAGCCCGTGGTTGCGTCCGCTGCTGCCGTCGCCCGTCGCGTCCAGCGCCTCCACCCACCGCATCGTGCCGGTCGCGAAGACCCCCGCCCCGCTCGGCACCGTGTAGTACGCCGTGTCCTGATGGCTCGGCCGCCCCTCGCACACGACCGGCGAGTGGGCCAGGATCTCGATCGGCCGAGGCGTCGGAAACGCCGTGTTGACCTTGTCGTACTCCACCCCCACCAGGTGCTCGAAGCGGTCCCCCGCCTTCACCCCCGTGCCCTCGAACAGCCAGTGGCCCGGGTGGGTCACCACGTACGGCGCGTCCACCGGATAGCCGTCGTAGATCACGCCGAGCAGCGAGCTCTCCGGGTCCGCGCCGGGCGCCGAGCGGAAGTCCACCGTGGCCGGGTGGCCGCGCTTGAAGCCGGGGTCCTGGGCGTAGGAGGACTTGTAGCAGACGAGCGTGCGGTCCGGCCCCAGCTCGCTCGGCTCCAGCCGGATGCGGCGGAAGCAGCAGTTCGCGCCCAGGATCGCGATATTGGTGCCGGCGTCGCGGGCGGCCGTGAAATGCGCCCGCTGCTCGGGCGACCAGTACTCGTCGTGCCCGAGCGAGAGCACGGCCGTCGCGCCCTCCAGCAGCCGCTTCTCCCGCGCCACGTCGGTGGTCGTGGTGTAGGCGAGGGGGATGCCGAGCCGTTCCGCGAGGGCGATGAGCGGAGCCTCGTACACGAGGAACAGGCCCGCGCCGTCATCGTAGTCGTACGGCCGGTCGAAGCTCACGGACAGAGAGCGGGAGGCGTAGCCGCCGCTGGGGCCGTCGTAACTGCCGTAGCCGCCCCACCGGTTGTACGCCTGCCAGGTGGCCACGGCGTTGACCACGACGGTACGACCGGCCGGCGCGGCCGACCGCACGGTGACCGGCACGTACCGCTGGCCCTCGCCGCCCTGCGCGTCGAGCCGCAGCAGATAGCTGCCCTCGGGCCAGTCCTTCGTCTCTACGGTCGCGGTACGGGTCCACCGCGTGCGGACCATCCTGGTCCCGGCGTCCACGGAATGCTCAGGCTGCCGGACCCCGGGCAGGGCTTCCGAACGCCATACGAGGCGGGCGCGGGCACCGCCGTACCAGCCCATGCGGTAGGCGGAGACGGTGAACCGGGGGGCGGTGGTGGACACGTACAGCCCGAAGGACTCGCCGGGCAGCACGCTGACCTTGTCCGCGAACCCCTCGACGGCTCGCGCGGGGCCCGCCTTGGCCACGGCCCAGTCGGCGTTCCCGGGCCGGGCGTTCTCGGCCTGGACGTCGAACCCGTGCGCGGGTGCCGTGGGGGTCCCGCCGCCGCCCTTCTGTTCCCCGCCCTTCCCGCCCCCGTTTCCGGCACCCTTTCCGTCGCCGCTCGCGCAGCCGGCCACGCCCCCGAGCCCGGCCGCCGCCCCCGCGGCCACGACAAGAAACCGCCGCCTGCCCGCGCCACCGTCGGCCTTGTCCCCGTACATCTGATCCAGGGGGGTCACGCTATGTCACGCTCGGGCCCGCACTGTCGGCCGGGCGCGCGTGCGGCAGGGCGGTCAGGCCCTACGCGTGGCAGCGGAGCCGGACAAGGACGGCGTCGGCCGGGAGGGTGGCGCGGTATGCCTCCTCGACATCGGCCGCCGCCTCGGGAGGGAGGCAGATCGTCACCCTCAGCCTGGCCATGGGCCCTCCTGATCCGTCCACCCTGTCGAGTCCGCCCTGCCGATGGGGCGGCGGCCATCACGGCACCCGGGGTGGGATGGGCCGCGCCCCGCGTCGTCAGAAGGCGTAGACCGGGTTGCCGTTCAGGGTCGCGGACATCGCGCAGCTGTTGGAGAACGTGTGCTTCCAGGCGACGCGCTTGCCGTTCAGGACGCCGTCCGCGGTGACCGTGACGGGGTCGTACAGCATCGGGCACATGCGCGCGGGGTTCGGGGCGGCCAGCAGGCGGTTGAGTTCGCCCTCGGTAGCGTTGAGGCTGTCGCACGCGGCCCTCGGGTCGGGGTGGGTGCCCTCGGCGGTGTAGGCGCAGGTGAGGGTGGTCGCACGCAGGATGGTGTCGGTGGCGGCGCCGGAACCCTGCGCGATGGTGAAGACCATCGCGGACGGGCCGTGCGCGCTCGTGGGCTGGGCCTCCGCGATGCCTGTGGCGCCCGCGAGGGAGAGGAGGCTGAGGGCGGATAAGGTGATGATGCGGTGGCGCATGACAGTTTTCGCCTTCGATTCGAGGTTGGGTGTGTCCTGGGGCCTGCGATGTAAGGCCGGACAACACGAGCCTGGCAGGTTCCGGTTGAGGTCGCCAAACGGGCGGTCGAATTACGGACAGGACGTTCGGATATCGGTTCCGGCGCGTCGTTTGTGCAGTTGGCCAGGGCGTTCGGCGCTCTTGCGCGGCTCCGCCGCGAAACGCCCATGCCTGGTGACGGCGCTGCGGGCGTAGGGCGCAGCGGCGCAGGGTGGCGGGATGAATACGGTCCGTCCGGGTTGCGGGCGGAGGGAACCGCTCCGGAGGCCGGGGTCTCTGGGGAGGCATGGGCATCATGATCTTGTTCTTCGGTCTGTTCCTCCTGGCCGGGTGGGCCGTGGCTCTCGGGTGGTCCGGCTACGCGTTCTCCGTGCTGTGGCGAAGCCGGGCGCAGCCGTGGGTGCGCGCCCACGGGCATCCCTTCGCCCGGCTGCTGCTCCCCACGCCCGCCTACGTGCGCTTCGACAGGAAGCTCGCCGTGGCCGCGCTGCTGGCCGACCTGTGGCTGTTGTCGGGGATCATCGTGTTCGGGACGGAGGGCATCTTCACCGAGGCGTGGATGGGATACCCCGGCATGATGGATCCCACGGGGCAGGGGTATCAGGCAGACGCGGTCGAGATGCTGCGGACGACCGCTTGGTGGAGCGCCTCCGCCGCGGTCCTCGGGCGGTGTTGGACCACGGCGGTCGTGCAGCTGTCCGTTCTGCCGCTGTCGGCGCTGTGGGTCGCCTCCTTCGACACCTACTACCGGTGACGCGACCGGTGACCTGGCCGGAGCCCCACGCTCCGGCTGCCGTTGTCCTTTCGAGACCCCTTCGCAACACCTTCGACGGTTCCAACTCCCCTTCCCGGACGTCACATTCGCAGACACTGATCGTCCGAAGGGGGACACCATGACGTCGAGCAAGCCCAGCCGCCGCCCCAGCCGCAGCCCCGCGAGATCCGCCCTGCTCGCCGCGCTCGCCGCCGGGGCGGTGCTGCTGTCCGGGTGCAGCGCCGCCGACAGCGGTCACGGACGTAGCGGCGGTGCCGCCCAGGAGGACGTGCGGCGGGCCCCCGGCGGCAAGCCCGCCCCGGCCCGGACCGCGCCCGGCGCCGCCGGGTCGGCCGACGGGGCTGCGCAGGGTGAGGAGGACGGGCGCAGGACCGCCGCGCCGCCCGTGGACCACCTCTCCACCTTCGCCCTCGACGTGGACACCGCCAGCTGGGGCTACGCCCGCCGCACCCTCGCCGACGGCAAGCTCCCCGACCCCGGTGCGGTCCGCCCCGAGGAGTTCGTCAACAGCTTCCGCCAGGACTACCGGCAGCCCGACGGCGACGGCTTCTCCGTGACCGTCGACGGCGCCCGCACCGAATCCGCCGGCTGGTCCCTGATGCGCGTCGGCCTCGCCACCCGGGCCGGCCTCGGCCAGGAACGGCGGCCGCCCGCCGCCCTCACCTTCGTCGTCGACATCTCCGGCTCGATGGCCGAGCCCGGACGCCTCGACCTCGTACGCACCTCCCTGGACCTGATGACCGACCGGCTGCGCGGCGACGACTCGGTCGCCGTCGTCGCGTTCAGCGGGAAGGCCGAGACGCGGCTGCCGATGACCCGCCTGGACGGCAACCGCGACCAGGTGCACCGGGTCGTCGACCGGCTGCGCCCCACCGACTCCACCAACGTGGAGGCCGGTGTCGTCCGCGGCTACGACGTCGCCGTCGAGGGCCGCCGGGCCGGTGCCACCAACCGCGTCGTGCTGCTGTCCGACGCCCTCGCCAACACCGGCGCCACCTCGGCGGACGCCCTGCTGGAGCGGATCGACGGCGCGCGCCGCGAGCACGGCATCACCCTCTTCGGGGTCGGCGTCGGCAGCGTCTACAACGATGCGTTCATGGAGCGGCTGGTGGACAAGGGGGACGGGCACACCGTGTACGTCTCCGACGCGGAGGAGGCCCGCAGGGTCTTCTGCGACGAGCTGCCCACACAGGTCGAACTGCGCGCCCGCGACGCCAAGGCGCAGGTCTCCTTCGACCCGCGCAACGTCGAACGGTTCCGGCTCATCGGCTACGACAACCGGCGCGTGGCCGACGACGCCTTCCGGGACGACTCCGTGGACGGCGGCGAGGTGGGTCCCGGCCACACGGTGACCGCGCTGTACGCGGTGCGGCTGCGGCCGGGCGCCTCGGGCCATGTCGCCACGGCCACGGTCCGCTGGCTCGACCCCGAGGGCCGCGCCCCGCACGAGGAGTCGGGCCGGGTGGAGGCCGCCGCGCTGACCGGCGGCAGCTGGGACCAGGCCGCGCCCCGCTTCCAGGTCACGGCTGCGGCGGCGTACCTGGCCTCGTCGCTGCGTGAGCGGGACGGCGGCTGGGAGGCGGTCCCGGGCGCGGTCGGCCTGGGCCGGCTCACGGAGATCACGTCCCGGCTGGCGGACCGGACCGAGGACCCCGAGGTGCGCCAACTGTCGCAGGCCGTACGGCAGGCTAACCGCCTGCTGGGCTGACCCGCGCGGCCCGGGCGGGGGTCCGGGCCGTCGCGCGGGATCGGCCTGCTCGCGCCCTGTGCCGTGCGCTCCCGCGCGACACAATTGCCGTTCTGCTGGGCGGGTGAGGGGGAGGGGGCCGCGCATGGGGCTGTTCGGGGGGCGAGGGTGGCGTAGGGGCAGGGAGGGCGAGGCGGCCTTGCGGGCCGAGGCCGCGCGTGCTCCCGGGGGCCGGGTCGCCGAGATCGACCAGGCGCATGTGGACGACGTCGACGGATACGTTCCGTCCGAGGCGATCCGCGGGTTCTGGCTCGTGGACAGCAGGGGGAAGCTGACGGGGGAGTACGAGGCGAACCCTCACTACGGCGTGCCGCAGGACGATTTCAGCAAGTTCACCGTGCCCGGTCAGTGGCTCGGCTGGCTCGGTGACGATCCCGTGGCCGTCGTGCGGGAGGGCATCGAGGGGTGCTTGCGCCCCCAGGTGGCGGACGCGGTCGTCGACTGGGTGAAGATCCTCGAAACGCCCCGGTTCCTGTCGGCCATGCTTCCGGTCCCCGGTGATCAGACGCGGGTCGCACTGCTCAGCCGCATGGCGTTCGCCGCGCCCTTCGCCCTGTCCGTACGCACCGCGCAGCACGGACGTTCCGTCCTCCAGGGGGTGTTCTCCTGGGCGGCCGTGAACCTCGCCTCGCCCCGGCCCCGCAGGGACCGCACCTGGTTCGATCTCGGCGTGAGCCTGGACTGGGCCGCGGAACGGCTGACGGAGCGGATCTACGAGCTCGACGACGAGGGCCCCTCCGCCGTCTGAGGGGCGTGAGCGGGGGCCGCCGGGCGGGAGCCCCCGCCCGGCGCCTGTCGCTCAGCCCGCGTCCGCCGCCGTGTGTGCCCGGACCTCCTCCGGCGTGAGGTACTGGTCCGTGTACTCGAAGTCCCGCAGCGTGCCCGGCTTGAACGTCTGGAAGCCGGTACGGACGAAGTCGTCCCCGGCCACGGCGTTCAGCAGCCAGTTCGTCATCACCCGGGTCTTCGCGGCGCCCGTGCGCAGGGCCGCCCAGTGGTAGCCGCGGGCCACGGCCTGGGCGGGCATACCGCGCAGGTCGATGCCGAGCGGCCGGGAGACGCCGTCGCGGCCGCCGAGGTCCACGACCAGGCCGAGGTCCTGGTGGACGTACCGGTGCAGAGGTGTGCCGCGCAGGGTGGCGACGACATTGTCCGCGGCCACCTTGCCCTGGCGTGCGGCATGCTGCGCGGTCGGCGGGCACACCGCGCCGTCCTTCTCCGCCGCGAGGTCGGGCACGGCGGCCGCGTCCCCGAGCGCGAAGGCGCCCTCCGCCTCCGGCACCCGCAGGTCCGGGGTGACGACGAGCCGGCCGCTCTTGGCGGTCTCGGCGCCCAGCGTGGCGATGAGCGGGCTCGCGGCGACGCCGGCGGTCCAGATGAGGGTGCGGCAGGGCAGGACGCGCCCGTCGGTGAGGGTGACGTCCTCGGGGCCGACCTTGGCCACGGACACGCCGAGCGAGACGTCGATGCCCCGGCGGCGCAGTACGTCGAGGGCGGCGCGGCCCAGCCGGTCGCCCAGCTCCGGCATCAGCTTGGGGGCCACGTCGACCAGATGCCAGGTGATCTCGCGGCGGTCCAGCCGGGGATAGCGGCTGACGGCGTTCATCGTGAGCCGCTGGAGGGAGGCTGCCGTCTCGGTGCCCGCGTAGCCGCCGCCGACCACGACGAAGCCGAGCCGCGAGGCCCGTTCCTGCGAGCCGGGTGCGGCGGCGTCGGCCAGGTCGAGCTGGGCGATCACGTGGTCGCGCAGATAGGCCGCCTCGGCCAGCGTCTTCATGCCGTGGCCGTACTCGGCCAGCCCTGGGATGTCGAAGGTGCGGGTCACGCTGCCGGGGGCGAGTACGAGGTAGTCGTACGGCTGGTCCACCAGCTCGCCGGTGATCTTCCGGATCACGCAGACCTTGGCCCGCGTGTCCACGCCCACGGCCCCGCCGGGCACGATGCGGGTCCGGTGCCGGCGGCTGCGGCGCAGCGAGACGGCCACGGACTGCGGGGTGAGCACCCCGGAGGCCACCTGGGGGAGCAGGGGCAGATAGAGCTGGTAGGAGAACGGAGTGACCAGCAGGATCTCCGCCTCCCCGGGTGACAGGGTGCGCTCCAGGCGGCGTACGCAGGCGACGCCGGCGAAGCCAGCGCCGACGACGACGATCTTCGGTCGCGCCATGATGTCCGTCCCTTCTCCAGGCGTACGGGTCCCCGGCACGCCTTCCCCGGCAGGCCGTTCCTGCACGCGGAAAACGGGACGGATGCCTCCGCAGGCTCTGGCGGGTCACCGGAACGGCCGCGTGACGGGCCGCGGTCCCCTCGCCGCCGGCGGTTTTCGTCCGCTTGACGATATGGAGGGCGGGCCTTTATCGTCGTACTGACGAAATTGAGGGGGTCCTCCATGGCAGACATCACCCGGCGCTTCGGCTGGCGGCACCTGCGTTCCGCGCCCACCGCCCACATCCGCCACCACCGGCGCGGCCGGCTCGTGCACGACGGGCGCGGGCTCAGCTTCTGGTACCGGTCGCTCTCCGCGGCGCTGTCCGAAGTGCCCGTCGACGACCGCGAGTTGGCCATGGCCTTCCACGCCCGTACCTCGGACTTCCAGGACGTCGCCGTCCAGGCCACCGTCACCTACCGGATCAGCGACCCGGCCGAAGCCGCCGAACGGCTCGACTTCTCCGTCGACCCCGACACCGGCAGCTGGCGCGGCGCCCCGCTGGAGCAGATCGCCACGCTGCTCACCGAAACCGCCCAGCAGCACGCCCTGGATGTGCTCGCCCGGACCTCGCTCGCCGTGGCCCTGGTCGACGGCGTCAGCTCCGTACGGACGAGCGTCGCCACCGGCCTCGCCGCCGAGCCCCGGCTCCCGGCCACCGGCATCGACGTGGTGGCCGTGCGCGTCGTGGCCATCCGCCCCGAGGCCGAGGTGGAGCGCGCCCTGCGCACCCCGGCCCGCGAGCAGATCCAGCAGGAGGCCGACCGGGCCACCTACGAGCGCCGGGCCGTCGCCGTCGAGCGGGAGCGCGCCATCGCGGAGAACGAGCTGGCCAGCCAGATCGAACTCGCCCGCCGCGAGGAGCAGTTGATCGACCAGCGCGGTACGAACGCCCGCCGCGAGGCCGAGGAGAAGGCCGCCGCGGACGGCATCCGGACCGAGACGGAGGCCGCCCGCAAGGTCCGCCTCGCCCGCGCCGAGGCCGAGGCGTCGCGCGAGACGGGCGCGGCGCGCGCCGAGGCCCAGGCGGCCTGGCTGCGCGTGCACGACGAGGCCGGCCCGGCCACCCTGCACGCCCTGGCGGCGACCCGGCTGGCGGAGAACCTGCCGCGGATCGAGAGCCTCACCGTCTCGCCCGACGTCCTCACCGGCCTGCTCAGCAGGCTCGGCCGTCCGGAAGGCGGCTCGGACGCGTGAGCCTGGCTCCGCGGGCGGTGCTCGTGCACCGCAGGACCGAGTACGAGGAACTGATCGCCCGGCACGGCACGCACGGGCAGGCCGCCTTCTTCCTCTCCAGCCGCGGCCGGTCGATCGACGAGGTGCTGCGCCGCCACGAGCGCACGCGCGAGGCGCTGCGGGAGGTGGCGGCGGCGGTCCCGCTCACCTGGCGCAGCACCCGCGTGGAGCGGGCGGACCTCGACCGCTTCCTGTTCGCCCCGGAGGACGTGGTGGTCGTGGTCGGCCAGGACGGTCTGGTCGCCAACACCGCGAAGTACCTGTTCGGGCAGCCGGTGGTCGGCATCGACACGGACCCGGGGCGCAACCCCGGCGTCCTGGTCCGCCACCGCCGCACCGACGCGTCCGCCCTGCTGCGGGCGGCCGTCGCGGCCGGGAGCGCGGTGGAGGAACTGACCATGGTCGAGGCCGTCGCCGACGACACCCAGCGGCTGGTCGCCCTGAACGAGATCTACCTGGGGCCGCCCGGCCACCAGACGGCCCGCTACAGCCTGGGCTCCGAGGGCGAGGAGGACGCGGGCCGCGCGGAGGCCCAGGCGTCCTCCGGGGTGCTCGTGGGCACCGGAACGGGCGCCACCGGCTGGCTGCGCTCCCTCTGGCTGGAGCGCGGCAGCCCGGCCCGGCTGCCCGCGCCCTGCGAGCGCCGGCTCCTGTGGTTCGTACGCGAGGCATGGCCCTCGCCCACCACCGGGACGACGCGGGTCGCCGGGGAGCTGGGACAGGGCCAGGGGCTGCGGCTGACCGTGGAGTCGGACCGCATGGTGGTGTTCGGCGACGGGATGGAGGGCGACGCCCTGGAGCTGACCTGGGGGCAGAGCGTACGGCTGGGCATCGCGGGCACCTCCCTGCGCCTGGTGGTGTGAGACCCGCGGCCTGCGCCCGTACTCCGGCTCAGGGACCGGTCTCGAACGCGGGCGCCTTCAGATCCTTGAGGCATGCAGTGTCCGCCGAGCCCGGGGTGTCGAAGAAGGACACCGCGATCTCCTGGGCGCACTCGGAGGTGGCGATCACCACGTGCGGCTCGTACGGGACCGTGACCACCTCCACGTTGTCCAGGGTGCGGGCGACATGGGCTCCGTTGTCCGCGCCGGTCTGCGCGTCGAAGCCGCCGGACAGGGCGAGCGTGGGGATGTCGCTGCGGGTGGCGTCCCGGATGGAGGCGGGCGCCGCCGGGACGTCCCAGACCTCGCAGTCGGGCCGCAGGAAGGTGAGCTGCGGAGCCTGGGCCTGCACCGGGCGCGGGTAGGACGGGAAGGCTTCCTGGCCGCCCCGGAGCGCCTGCTCCTCGCTCTCGTACGGGGTCCACTCGCTGCAGAAGACCCCGTAGACGAGGCCGTGCGCGACCCGGCCCATCGCCGCCGGGCTGAGCTTGCCGCCCGCGTACTGCTGGGCGATCCGCTGGGGCTTGCCGCGCGCCAGCTCGTCCAGTGCGAGCGGGACCTGGGGCGCCACGTGGGTGGCGGAGGTCATCCAGTTCACGAGGGCCGTGCCGTCCAGGACCACCTTCACCGGCTTGTCCTGGCCGGGCACGGTGACGGTGGTCGTGACCGGCTTGGCCTCCAGGTCGCGGACGAGCTTGTCGAAGGTGGCCGGGAGGTCCGGATACCGCTTGTTGCAGGCGGGCTGTTGCGCGCACGCCCTGAACAGGCCGTCGAAGCCCTGCCGGGCGCTGCTCCAGGTGGCGGCCGAACCGGAGCGGGAGGGCGGGAGGATGCCGTCGAGGGCCACGGAGCGGAGTCCGTCGGGGTGCCGGCGCATGGACACGAGCGCGAGGTGGGTGCCGTAGGAGATGGCGTACAGGTTCCACTCCTTGACGCCGAGGGCGGCGCGCAGGTCCTCGTAGTCGGCGGCGCTCTCGGTGTCGTTGTAGGCGGCGAGGTCGATGCCGCGGGCGGCGAGCTTGTCGCGGCACGCCTTGGTGGCCTCGACGTGCAGGCGCTCGGTGGCGGGCGTGCCGGAGGCGAGGCCGACGGCGCGGGCGTTGAACGCGTCGATGTTGGGGCACAGGAGGTTCGGCTCGGCGGAGTACGTGCCGCGCTGGGACATGAGGACGAGGTCGCGGTCGCGGTTGAGCCCGCCGTCGACCGCCATCTTCGCCTCGCCGACCGCGTCGTCCCCGGGGCCGCCCGCGAGCCACACGATGGGGTCGGGCTTGGGGGTGGCGGAGAGGGCGGGCACGATGGCGACACCGAGTCTGATCGTACGGCCGTTCGGCTTCGCGCGGTTCTCGGGCACGGTGAGGGTGCCGCAGCGGGCACCTCCCAGGGCCTCGACCGGTTCCGGGGTCCTCGGGCAGGGGCCCGGCGCGTAGCGGGCGTCGCCGACGGTGCGGGGGACGGTGCCGAGGGGGGTGCCGGGGCTGGGGGTGGGGGTGGGGCTCGGGGTTGCTGCGGCGGCCGGCATCGCGAGCAGGGCCGTGGCGAGGAGACCGGCCGTCGCCGTCCCGGCCGCCGCGGTGCGCAGTCCTCGTACGGTACGCAAGCCACTGCGCCGGTGGCGGGGAGCGTGGGGGTGATGGGTCATCTCGCCCTCCGGGTCATTTCGGAACGATCGTGAACGGCGCCGGCTCAAGTCCCGCCACGCAGGAGGTGTCGGGGGTGGTCGGGCGGGCGAAGAACGACCCCAGCACGCGCTGCGCGCACGGCGACTGCGGGACCACCCAGTGGCCGATGCCGGGAACGACCACGGAGGTCGAGCGGGGCAGGCCGGCGGCCACGCCCTTCGCCCAGCTCGCGCCGGTCTTGACGTCGAACGTGCCGGAGACGATGAGCGCCGGCACCGAACTGGCCGTGGCCACCCGCTGGATCTCCGCGCGGTCCGCGACGTCCCAGACCCCGCAGACGGGGTACTGGAAGGGCAGCTGCGGCGCCTGCGCCAGGACGGTGTCCGGCCAGTCCGGGTAGACCTTCCGGCCCGCCTTGAGCACGTCCGACTCCGTGTAGCCCGGGGCCCATTCGGCGCAGGCGATCGAATTCGTCAGCCCGTGCGCGAACTCGCCCACCTTCTGCACGGAACCGGCGGCGCGGGCCTGCGCGAAGCGCTCGGGGTTGCCGCGGCTCAGCTCGTCGAGGGCCGCCGGGAGGTCCTGGGGGCGGGGGGTGAAGGCGACGATCAGGTTGAGCAGGGCACCGCCGTCGAGCACGGTCCTGACCGGCTTGCCGCCACCCTGCGGGGTGACGTCGAGCGTGAGCGGGTTCTGTTCGAGCTTGCGCACCTGCTCGGTGAGCAGCCCGGGGAGGTCCGGGTAGCGCTGGTTGCAGGCGGGCTGGGCGGCACACGCGGCGAAGATGTTACGGATGCCCTCGGCGGTACTTTCCCAGGTCCAGGGAAGCGTGACGGACTCGGGAGGGGAGACGGAGTCGATCGCGAGCGAGCGGATGCCCTGGGGGTGCAGGCGGAGGTAGGTGAGGGCGAGGTTGGTGCCGTAGGAGTAGCCGTAGACGTTCCACTGGGGGATGCGGAGCGCGGTGCGCAGATCGGCGAAGTCGGCGGCGTTCTCGGTGGTGTTGTAGGCGTCGAGGCCGACGCCGTCGGCGACGAGCCGGGCCCGGCAGTCGGTGACCGCCTTCAGCATGATGCGTTCGGCCTGCCCGGAGTCGTAACCGAGGCCCACGGCCCGCTCGTTGAACCGGTCCACTTCCGGACAGGCGAGGTTCGGCCGGTCGTGGAGGTTGCCGCGCTGGGCCATGACGATGAGCTCGCGGTCCTTGTTCAGGCCGGAGTCGACGAGGAAAGGGATGTCGTCGAAGGTGTCGGCGCCTGGACCGCCCGCCATGAACACCACGGGGTCGGGAGCCGGTTTGCCGGAGGCGGCCGGAATTCTGGCCACGGCGAGCCGGATGGTGCGCCCACCGGGCCGCGCCCGGTTCTCGGGCACCTCCAGGTATCCGCAGGTGGCCTTGCTCAGCGCTTGGCCGACGGGCTCGGTCGCCTGGGGGCAGGGCCCGGGGACGAACCGGGGGGCGGGACTGGGCGCCGAGGCCACCGCGCTGCCGGAAAGGACGCCGGACGCTGCCAGACAGGAGAGAGCGGCCGCTGCAGCCACCGCGCGGATGCTGTGCTTGGGCATGGGGTCTCGTTCCTCTGCCGACATCGCCGGCGGCGGCCACCACAACAGCCCGGACCGCACCGAACAACCGGAACGCGCGCGCCCTTCGACGCTACCGGGTGCCGCGAGGGGGTGCATCCGCAGGGGGTGACGGGGGGTGGCGGGTCGGTCACGCGGGCGCGCTTGACCTCTCGGGGCGTCGACCTTGCGGTCGCGTCGGCTCGCCCCGCAGGTGCGGTTGTTCGGTGTGGGGGCGGCGGACTACCGTGCGCGGGTGGACCTTTTCGGGCGTTCCTGGGGTGCTCTGCGTGCAGCCGTCGCTGATCTGCCGGATGCGGACTTTGCGCGGCCCTCGGGGTGTGTGGGCTGGCTGGTGCGGGATCTTGTGTGTCATCTGGTCATCGATGCGCAGGACGTGCTGATCACCCTCGCCACCCCCGCCGACGCGGAGCCGACCGTCGACGCCGTGAGCTACTGGCAGGTCCAGGAGCGGCCCCCGACCGGTGAGGATCCGCTCGACGCCCTCACCGTCCGGCTCGCCGCAGCGTACGAGGATCCGCACCTGCTGCGGTTCCATCTGGACGACCTCGGCTCCGCCGCCGGTCGCGCCGCCGAGCTGGCCGATCCGCGGGCCCGGGTGGGGACCCGGGGTGAGGTGCTGACCGTGGCCGACTACCTCGGTGCGTACGTCCTGGAGTGGACCCTGCACCACCTCGACCTGATCGCCCACCTCCCGGACGCGCGCCCCCTGCCGCCGGACGAGGGGCTGGCCCGGTCCCGCGCCATGCTGGAGCGGATCGCCGGGGCGGCCTTCCCCGCCTCCCTCACCGACCGGGACGCTCTGCTCCTCGGCACCGGCCGCCGCGCGCCCACCGACGCCCAGCGGGCCGAACTGCGTGCGGCGGGGGTGCGGTTCCCGCTGAGTGTGGGTTGAGCCGACTGCCCGCCCCCTGTGGCTGATCGCTGCGCGGGTTTGTGGGCATACGTACCTGTATGAGCTTCTGGAGTGAGCAGCAGGCGCCCGGCATGGACCGGACGTACATGAGCTATGCGGGCGCCGCGGCGGCTGTGGTCGCCACCGCCGTGGCCGGGGCCAAGGCCGTCGACGCGGACAGTGCCTGGTACCGGTCGCTGGACAAGCCGGCGTGGCAGCCGCCGTCGTGGGCGTTCGGGGTGGTCTGGACACCGCTGTACGCGTCCCTCGCCTGGGCGGTCGGCCGGGGGATCAGCCGTGCCCGCGGGCCCGAGCACGTACGGCTGGTCGCGAGCGCGGGGGCCAATCTGGTGCTGAACGCCGCGTGGAACCATCTGTTCTTCGGCCGGCGCGACCCCCGCGCCGGGCTGGCCGGCACCGTGCTGCTGGACGCGAGCAACGCGCTCCTCATCCGCCGCCTGGCCGTCACCGACCGCCCCGCCGCCGCGGCCCTCGCGCCGTACGCCGCCTGGTGCCTGTTCGCCACCGGCCTGAACCTTTCCCTGGCCCGCCGCAACCCCCGGCGGTAGCCGCCGCCCAGTCCGCCCCAGGCGTCAGTCCCACGCGTTGAAGAGGATTCCGCCCAGCGTGGTGACCTCGTAGGAGCGGATCTGCCGCCATTCCGCCCGGGTCAGGGCTGACGTGTCGACCTTCGAGAGCGGCAGGGCGAGCTGCGCGCGGTCCAGCACGGTGAAGCCCAGGTCGGCGAAGGTCCGCGACCACGGAGGGGGCGGCAGGAACTCCTCGGTGTCGGTGTACCAGTCCCGGCGTTTCCCGGCGAAGGTGATCCACGGGTGGTGGGCGTGACACAGGACCACCGCTACCGCGCCCTCGGCGCCCGCCCCCGCGACGACCGCCGCGCTGTGGAACGTACGGGGGTACGCCTGCTCCTCCATCCCCTCCACCCGGCCCCCGGCCTCCCGCGCGGCGGCGTGCAGGGCCGCCCGGAAGGTGCGCGGAAGGGTGGTCGGGAGGGGGGCGCCTCGTGCTCGGGAGAAGCCCGTGGCCCCTGGGGGCAAGGGGAAACCTGTGGCCTTGTCGACAGTCACAGAGCCCATGATCCACGACCCTGATTCGTTGCGGAAACGATGCAACTTTCGCAATATGTCGCTTTTGGTGAGGCTGGACTCCTCGGGACCGCGAGCGCGATGACGGGAGCACCGATGAATCTGCGCGACGAACTTCCGGTCGATCACCCGCTCAGCCGGGTCTACCGCATCGGCGCCGCACTCTGCGGGCTTCTCCTCCTCCTCTTCGGCTGCCTCGGCTTCGCCGGCAGTCTGTCCTCCTTCGACACCGCGGGCCAGCAGATCGCCGGGCTGTCCACGAACGGCCTGCTCAGCACCATCTCCGTAGTCGTCGGGCTGCTGCTGTTCGTGGCCGCGCTGATCGGGGGGAACGTCGCCTCGACCGTCAACATCGTCGTCGGCGTGCTCTTCGTACTGAGCGGCTTCGTGCACCTCTTCCTCATCGGCCGGCCCGCCAACCTCCTCGACTTCGGCATGTCGAACGTGATCTTCAGCTTCCTGATGGGTCTGTTGATCATGACCTTCGGCATGTACGGCCGCGTCAGCGGCGGCCTGCCCCACGACAACCCCTACTGGCAGCAGCGCCACCCCGGCCGACCGGCGGCCGATCCCGCCGCGGCCCGCCCGCGTACGGCATCCGGGGCCCTGGCCAAGGCCCAACTGCCCCGGCGCTGAGGGGGTGAGGGAACGATGGCCGTGAACCATCCACGCGTGCTGGTGGTGGGAGCCACGGGCGAGCTGGGCACGCTCGCCGTGGACGAACTGCTCGGGCGCGGCGCGGAGGTCGCCCTGTGCGGCCGGGACGCGGACCGGCTGGCCCGCCTGGCCGAGCGCACCGGCTGCCCGGCCCGCCGTATCGACGCCTACCAGCTCGACGACTGCGCTACGGCGGCCCCCTGGGCGGCGACCGCGCTCGGCGGGCTCGACGGTGTCCTGGTCACCGTCGGGGTGGCGGGCTTCGGGCCGGCGGCCACCGTCCCGGACGCCGTCGCGGAGCACCTGATGACCGTGAACGCGCTGTGCCCGATGGCGGTGCTGCGCGGTGCCGCGTCCACCGTCGGGGACGGCGGATTCCTCGCCGCCGTGACCGGCGCGATCGTCGACACCCCGCTCACGGGGACCGCCGACTACGCCGCCGCGAAGTCCGCGCTCTCCTGCTGGCTGGGAGTCGTAGGCCGCGAACTCCGACGGCGACGGGTGGCCGTGGTGGACGCGCGGCTTCCGCACATGGCGACGGGCTTCGCCACCCGAGCCGTCACGGGCAGCCCGCCGTCCCTCGCGCGGGCCGCCGACCCCGGCGGGGAGGTCTCCGTACTGCTCGACCAGCTCCTGGGGCACCTGCGCGATGCACCAGCCGCCGTACGGACCTTGCCCCTGCCCTGACCGCCACAGAGTTCGACCCCGACACCGACACCGACACCGCCACCGACACCGATTCGGACGCAGGTACCGAGCCGAGCCCTGGACCGAGACCGACCGAACAGATCGGAGCACATCATGTCCACACCCAAGGTCCCGCCCGGAGAGACGCCCCCGGCAGAAGGCTCGACGGCGTCCGCCCATGTCGAACGCGCCGACGGAGGGGTCTGGGAGCACCCGAAGGCGTTCCTCGCGCTCATCGTTCTCGGGTCGCTCATGGTCGCCGCGTTCTTCATCGCCCGTATCTGGGGGTGGTGATGGCCGCTGCGGGGGACGGGAGACCCGAGGAAGCCGTCGGGATCACCACCGGGGCCGTCGCACGACGCCTCGGCGTCTCACCGACCACGGTGCGGTCCTGGGAGCAGCGCTACGGGATCGCGCCCGCAGCACGCCAGGGCGGAAGGCATCGGCGCTGGACGCCGGACGACGTCGCGATGCTGGACCGGATGTGCCGGCTGACGACGTCCGGGATCCCGCCGGCCGAGGCCGCCCGGGTCGCCATGGCCGGCCGTACCCCGGCAGCGTCACCCGCACCGGACGCGGTAGACCCTGCGACGGCCCCCACGCCCCGGGCCGCCGCAGGCAGCGGCCTGCCCCTGGGGGCGGTGCGGCCGGAGTGCCGAGGGCTGGCCCGCGCCGCCGTCCGGCTCGACAGCCCCGCCATCGACTCCCTGCTCACCGAGGTCCTGCGCGAACACGGCCTGGTCACCGCCTGGGAGGAGGTGATGGCCCCCACCCTCCACGCGGTGGGCCGCAAGTGGGGTACGACAGGGGACCGGTACGTGGAGGTGGAACACCTCCTCTCCTGGCACGTCTCGACGGCCCTGCGCAAGGCCGCCGCGGCAGCACCGCTGGACGCCGCCCCCGTACTCCTCGCCTGCACCCCCGCCGAACAGCACACCCTCCCGCTCGAGGCCCTCGCGGCGGGGCTCGCCGAGCGCGGCTGGCCGACGAGGATGTTCGGCGCGGCGGTCCCGGCGGAGGCCCTGGACGAAGCCGTACGACGCCTCGGCCCCGCCGCCGTAGCCCTGTGGTCCCAGTCCGCCCCCACCGCCGACCCGGCCCTGGCCCGCCGCGTCACCCGCACGGGCTTCGGCCTCCGGGGTGCCCGTACGGCCCCGCTCGTCCTCCTCCTGGGCCCGGGCTGGCAGCCGTCCCCCCTCATGCCGGGCACCTCAAGACCCCGGGGCCTCCGCGCAGCCATCGAAGCGGTCTCCCACCTGTACGCGGAACCCCGCACCCGCTCCACGGCCTGAGCCCGGCCGCGCCCGACGGACGACCAGTACCACCGCGCCCCCGTCTACCCTGGGCCGGTGGCGAATCAGGGTGGGGAAGAGGCCGTGGGGGAGTGGGGGGAGCTCTTCGACGGGATCGAGGCTCTCGTGGGGCTGACCTCCGTGCGGCGGGCGTGGGTGGGTGGGTTGCGGTGCGTCGCGCCCGGGGATGTGCTCGTGCGGTTGCTGGATATGGACAGCTCGGTACTGGATTATCTGCCGGCCGATGCGCTCGATGCCGCCATCGCCCACCCCGATCGCAGGATCCGTGGACGACTCGCGGAGATCCGCCGGGACATGGGCGTCGATCAGTGGGCGCGGCTGATCGCGGGCGAGGAAGCCGGCACCCGCCGTGATCGCTTCCGGGCGCTGGCCGTCTGGCACTGCCCCAGGCCGGATGTGGACCGGTTCGCGCGCTGGGCCCGTGACCCGGACCCGCAGGTGCGGCTGCGGGCGCTGTGGTTCCGGGGGCTTCCGGAGCCGCTGGCCCTCGCGCTCGCCGGGGATCCGGATCCGGAGGTACGTGCCGAAGCCTGCGGGCCCGCCTGGGCGGGGCTGGACGCGGCCCGGCGGTCCGCCCTGCTCGCGGACCCCGCGCCCGAGGTGCGCGAGGCGGCGCGCCTGCGGGCCCGGTACGACCGGCCCATGGCGTGTACGGAGTTCGACGCGCTCGGCACAACGGAGCAGTGGCGGGCGGTCCCCGTCCAGCTGCTCGCCCGCGACCTCGCCGAACACTTGGTCCGCCACCCGGAGAGCGGGCTGCGGGCGACCCTCGTCCGCAACGAGCGCCTGGACCCCGACCTGATCACCGCACTGGCCCACGACGACGACCCCCACGTGCGCGCATCGGTGGCGGTCCGGGCCGACGTCAGTGAGGCGCTGCGCGCCGCGATCCACGCGGGCCTGCCCGCGTCCACCGCGTACTGGCGGGTGGGCTGGGTCGAGGAACTGCACGACGATCCCGAGGCGATGCGCCGCCTGGCCGGATCCGCGAGCATCGCCATCCGGCGCACCGTCGCCGGAGCCCGCCACCTGCCCCCGGACGTCGTGGACCGCCTCGCCCGCGACCCGGACCACCAGGTGCCCTACAAACTGGCCACGTGCTGCGCGGACGCCACCGCCGAACTGCTGCTGGAGCTCGCGCAGCGGCGGTCCGGTGGGCACCTCGCGCTGGACCACCCGAACTTCCCCCGCCACGACCTCCTCCGCTTCGCCGACGACCCCGACCCGCTGCGGCGTCGACTGGCCCTGGAATCCCCGGAGTCCACGAGCGACCTCGCCGAACGCCTCGCCGACGACCCCGACGAGCGGGTGAGGGCCCGCGCCGCGGCCGACCCGCGACTGTCGCCCGCCACGGTCCTGCGCCTGCTCGACTCCACCCCGCAGACCCGCGAGGCCGCCCTCCGCAACCCCCGCCTGCCGGTCCCCGTCCTGATCCGCCACCTCCGCGCAACAGACCCGGCCACCGCCGGAGCGGCCGCGGCCAACCCGGCGATCCCGCCGACGGTCGTCCGGAGACTGGCCCAACTGTGCCTCGCCGCGCAATCGTCCCCTGATCCGTGACGAGCGATCAGTTCACCGATGACGTGTGGATCACCAGCGCGGAGCGCGGGCGGCGCCTAGACTGGGGGTTGTTGATCATGTACCCGTCGAGTCGGAGGAACACACACGCATGCGCTATCTCCCCCTGGGCACGTCCGGTCTGCTGGTTTCCGCCGTCGGGCTCGGCTGCAACAACTTCGGCGGGCGGCTCGACGCGCAGGCCACCCGTGCCGTCGTGGACGCCGCCCTCGACGCGGGCATCACCCTGCTCGACACCGCCGACATCTACGGCAACGCCGGCGGCTCCGAGGTGTTCCTCGGGCAGGCCCTCAAGGGCCGCCGCGACCAGGTCGTCCTCGCCACCAAGTTCGGCTACGACGGCGTCGACATGGGCTACGGCCCCGCCGCCGGGTCCCTCGGCGGGCGGGGTTACGTACGGCGGGCCGTCGAGGAGTCGTTGCGGCGGCTCGACACCGACCACATCGACCTGCTCCAGCTCCACAGCCACGACCCCGCGACCCCCGTCGCGGAGACCCTGGCCGCGCTGACCGAGCTGGTCGCCGAGGGCAAGGTCCGCTACATCGGCCACTCCAACTTCACCGGCTGGCAGCTCGCCGAAGCCGCCCACGTGGCCCGCGAGACCGGCGCGGTCCCCTTCGTGTCGGCGCAGAACGAGTGGTCCCTGCTGGAGCGGTCCGTCGAGCGTGAGCTGGTCCCGGCCGCGCGGCACTACGGCGTCGGCGTGCTCCCGTACTTCCCGCTCGCCAACGGCCTGCTGACCGGCAAGATCCGGCGCGGGGCGGCCGTCCCGGCCGGGTCCCGCCTCGAAGGCCGGGACTCGTACATCACCGAGGAGCGGCTGGACGTGGTCGAGGCGCTGGCCGCGATCGGGGAGAAGCACGACCGCAGCGTCCTGGAGCTGGCCATCGGCTGGCTCTCCGCCCGGCCCGGCTGCGCCTCCGTCATCGCGGGCGCGACCTCCGCCGAGCAGGTGCGCGCCAACGCGGCCGTCGCGGACCGCCCGCTGGACGCCGAGCTGATCGCCGAGATCGACGCGATCGCCCCGGCCGTGCCCGCGTAGCACCGGGAACGCCGACGGGCGGCGGCCGTCACCGGCCGCCGCCCGTCCACATCGCACCACAGGCTCAGGACACGATGTCCTTGCGCGCGAACCCGCGGAACGCCAGCGCGAACAGCACCAGCGCGTACGACACCGACACCACCGCCCCCTTGGCCATCCCGCCCCACTCCAGCTGCGGCTGCAAGGCGTCCGCCCACGCGAACTGCCAGTGCGCCGGCAGGAACTCCCGCCAGGAGCCCAGCGCCGTCACCGCGTCCAGCACATTGCCGACGATGGTCAGGCCCACCGCGCCGCCCACCGCACCCAGCGGCGCGTCCGTCCGCGTCGACAGCCAGAACGCCAGCCCCGCCGTGACCAGCTGCGACACGAACACGAAGGCCACCGCCAGCGCCAGCCGCGGCACCGTGTCCCCGGCCGGCAGCGCCCCGCCCGCCGGGAGTTTCAGCGGACCCCAGCCGTACGCCACCGTGCCCGCCGCCAGCGCCACCACCGGCAGCAGCACGATCGCCGCCAGGCTGAACCCCAGCGCCACCACGAGCTTGCTCCACAGCAGCCGCGCCCTCGGCACCGGCGACGCCAGCAGATAGCGCAGCGAGGACCAGCTCGCCTCCGAGGCCACGGTGTCCCCGCAGAACAACGCCACCGGCACCACCAGCAGGAAGCCCGCCGATACGAACAGGCAGGTCGCGGCGAAGTTCGCGCCCGAGGCCGTGGCCGTGTCGATCAGGGTGATCCGGCCGTTCCCGCGGCCCCGGCTGTCCGGTCCGCCGCCCACCGCGAAGGCGATGATCATGATGAAGGGCAGTGCGGCCAGCACCCCGCCCATCACCAGCGTCCGCCGGCGGCGCCACTGCCGCAGCGCCTCCACGCGCAGCGGCAGCGTCCGGCTCGCCCGGTAGCCCGGGGCCGTCTCCGGGGCCGTTCCCGGCGCCGCCCGCCGCTCGCTCGTCACCGTGCTCACGCCGCACCTCCGATCAGGGTGAGGAACGCGTCCTCCAGTCGCCGGTGCGGCCCCACGGCGGACACCGGCACCTCCAGCCGTACCAGTTCGGCGATCAGCCCCGCGGCCGTCGCCCCGTCGAGCCGTACGAGCAGCCCGTCGTCGGCGGCCACCACGGAACCGACCCCCTCCAGCGCCGCCACCTTCTCGGTGGTCACCTCGTCCACCGGCCCGGCCAGCGTCACCAGCAGGGTGTCCCCGCCGCCGGTGATCTCGCCGACCTCGCCCGCCGCGACCCGCTGCCCGCGGTCCATGACCACCAGGTGGGTGCAGGACTGCTCCACCTCCGACAGCAGATGGCTGGAGACGATGACCGTCCGTCCGCCCGCCGCGTAGCGGATCATCACGTCCCGCATCTCGCGGATCTGCGGCGGGTCCAGCCCGTTCGTCGGCTCGTCGAGGATCAGCAGGTCCGGCATCCCGAGCATGGCCTGCGCGATGGCCAGCCGCTGGCGCATACCCTGCGAGTACGTGCGCACCGCGCGCTCCAGCGCGTCGCCCAGGCCCGCGATCTCCAGCGCCTCCGCCATGTGCGAGTCCTCGGCGGGGCGGCCGGTGGCCTGCCAGTACAGCTCCAGGTTGGCGCGGCCCGTCAGGTGCGGCAGGAAGCCCGCGCCCTCCACGAAGGCGCCGACCCGCGACAACACCGGAGCCCCGGCCCGTACGGCGTGCCCGAACACCCGGATCTCCCCGGCGTCCGGCGAGATCAGGCCCATCAGCATGCGCAGGGTGGTGGTCTTCCCGGCCCCGTTCGGCCCGAGCAGCCCCAGTACCTGCCCCTTCTCCACCCGGAACGACAGGTCCCGCACCGCGTAGCGGTCCTGGGACTTCGCGTACCGCTTGCTCAGTCCGGTGATCTGCAGCGGTACGCCGGCCAGCGCCGGGTCCGGCCCCGCCGCCCCGGCCCCCGCTCCGCGCGAGCCCGCCGGGCCCCGCCCGCCGCGCCGCAGGCCGAGCAGCGCCGCGGCCAGCGCCAGGGCGCCCAGCGGCAGCCCCCAGATCCAGGCGGGCATACCCGCAGTGGCCGTCCGTACCCCGGCGGCGACCGGCACGGCCAGCGAGCCGTCCACGGCGACCGTGTAGGCGGCCGGAGCGACGGGGGAGGCGTAGCCGAGGTCGGTCGCGGCGACCACCAGCCGCAGCCGGTGCCCGGCCGCGAAGGAATGGTCGATCGCGGGCAGCGCCAGCCGCACGGAGGTGCCCTGCTGGGCGCCCTCCACCCGCACCGGGGCGACCAGCTGGGAGGGCAGCACCTGCTGGCGGCCGTCCGGGCCCACGTCGTAGACCTTGCCGAAGAGCACGGCCGCGCCGTCGGCGGCTGTCGACCTCAGGTTCAGGGTGACAGTCGGGCTGCCGGTGATCCGCAGGTCCTCGCTCAGCGGCGCCGATTCGAAGCGGGCGTTCTGGCCGGGGAAGTCCAGCGAGAGCCCGGCCCCGAAGGAGGCGAGCTGCCCGCCGATTCCGGGCAGGGAGGACAGCGCGGGGGGTGCGCCGCCCGCCGGGTTGGTGAACGTCTGCTCCCGCCCGGTCAGCGCGATCTCGCGCGGGCCGGAGGCCAGCCCCGGGTAACGGTCGCCGCTCGCGCCGCGCAGTATCACCTCGCCGTCGGTGGAGTCGATGCCGCCGGAGCGCGAGACGCGGAAGGCCGGGCCGGTGTCCGCGCCCTCGTCGCCCTTGAGGTGGCGGTCGAACCAGGCGGCCACGCGGGCGTCCACCCGGTCCTGCTCGCGCATGCCGCCGTCGTGCCCGCCGGCCGCCCAGTCCACCGCCACGGGCGCGCCGTTGGCCGCGATGGCCTTGGCCATGGCGTCGGCCTGGTCCAGCGGGAAGAGGGAGTCGTCCTGGCCCTGCACGATGAGGGCGGGCACCTTGATGCGGTCCGCCACCGCCGAGGGGCTGCGCCCCTCCAGCAGGGCGCGCGCCTCGGCGTCCGGCTTCCCGGCCACGGCGACCCGCTCGTACATCGCGCACAGCTCGGGGGTGAACTTCCCGCAGACGGGATCCGCGGCAGGCCCGCTCGCGGTCCCAGCATCCGTCCCGGACCCAGCACCCGTCCCGGTTCCCGTGCCCGGCGCGGCTCCCGCCGGGGCCTCGGGCCGCCCGTTCCCGGCGTCCTGGGGGCGCCCGTCCCCGGTCCCCTGCGGCGCGGTGCCGCCCTGCTGCATCCCGTCGGCCGAGCCGGTGGTGAAGAAGACCCCGGACCACAGCTTCTTGAAGACCCCGTTCGGAAAGAGCGAGTCCGCGAGGTTCCAGTAGGTGATCTGCGGGGCGATCGCGTCCACCCGCGGATCGTGCCCGGCCGCCAGCAGCGCGATCGCGCCGCCGTACGAGGCGCCGGCCACCCCGACCCGCGGGTCCCCGGCCGCGTCGAGCCGGACCTCCGGCCGGGCCGCGAGCCAGTCGAGGAGCCGGGACACGTCCTTGACCTCGTGCTCGGGATCGTTCAGCCCGATCCGGCCCCCGGAACGGCCGAAACCGCGCGCCGACCAGGTCATGACGGCGTACCCGTCGCGGGCCAGCCGCTCGGCCTGCGCGCGGACATCGTCCTTGCTGCCGCCGAAACCGTGGCCGAGCAGCACGGCGGGGCGTTTCTCCCCGCCCCGCGCGCCGTCCGCGCCGTCCGCCGTGAAGAAGGAGGTGTCGATCCCGGCGCCGGGCATGTTCAGGACCTGGTCCTGCCGGTGCACGGCGGGCGCGTCGCCGGACGCGGACGCGGCCGTCCACGTACCGGCCCCCGCCACGACGGCCAGCGCGGCGGCGCCCGCGAGCAGGCGGTCCCGGCGGCGCCGGGGCATTCGGAGCTTCATAGAGGCAGCCTAAAGGCCCGGCCACGGGCCCCCGAGCACCCACAGGCGGAACTCCGGCCCTTCTCCGGGAGTACTCCACGGCCCGCCCGTACCGCAGGTGCGGTACGGGCGTCCGACCTGCGCGGTACGCCGCCGGACGGCAGGATGGCCGCATGCTGCTGGCCGATGTCGCACGCGTGTCCCGGGAGGTCGCCGACACCTCCGCCCGTTCCCGCAAGACCGCCCTCCTCGCGGAGCTGTTCGCCGCCGCGCCGCCCGACGAGGCCGGGCTCGTCATCTCCTACCTCGCCGGGCGCCTCCCGCAGGGCCGCCCCGGCATCGGCTGGCGCACCCTCGGCCAGGAGACCCCGCCCGCCCCGGAGCCCACCCTCACCGTCCGCGAGGTCGACACGGCCGTGAGCGAACTCGCCGCCGTCGCGGGCGCCGGGGCGGGCGAGCGCCGCCGCGGCATCGTCGCCGCCCTGCTGGGCGCGGCCACCGGCCCCGAGCAGGCGTTCCTGCGCGGCCTGCTCTCCGGCGAGGTGCGCCAGGGCGCGCTGGACGCGGTGGCCCTGGAGGGCGTGGCCGCGGCCGCCGGGGTCCCCGCCGCCGCCCTGCGCCGGGCGGTGATGCTGGACGGCTCCCTGCCCCGCGTGGCCGAGGCGGTGCTCGCCGAGGGCGCGGCCGCGCTGGAGGCCGTCACCCTGCGCGTGGGGCGGCCCGTACAGCCGATGCTGGCGGGCACCGCCGCCTCGGTGGCGGAGGCGCTGGCCGCGCTCGGGCCGTGCGCGGTGGAGGAGAAGCTGGACGGCATCCGCGTACAGGTCCACCGCGAGGGGGACGACGTACGGATCTACACGCGCTCCCTGGACGAGATCACCGGGCGGCTCCCGGAGGTGGCCGAGCTGGCCCGGGAACTGCCGGGGGAGCGTTTCATCCTCGACGGGGAGGTCATCGGCCGGGCACCGGACGGCCGGCCGGTGCCCTTCCAGGAGATCGCGAGCCGGGTCGGCTCCCGGCTCGACGTGGCGGCCGCCCGCCGCACCCTGCCGGTCGTGCCCTACTTCTTCGACGTGCTCGCGGCGGGCGAGGACGTCCTCCTCGACCTGCCCGTGAGCGAGCGGTACGAGGTCCTGGCCGCCCTCGTCCCCGAGAACGCCCGCGTCCGGCGGCTCGCCGTCCGCGACCCGGAGGCGCAGCGGGCCGAGGCCGAGGAATTCTGGGCCCAGACCCTGCGTCACGGCCACGAGGGCGTGGTGGTCAAGGCCCTCGACGCGCCCTACGCGGCGGGCCGGCGCGGCAAGCAGTGGCTCAAGGTGAAACCGGTGCACACCCTGGACCTGGTGGTGCTCGCCGCCGAATGGGGCCACGGCCGGCGCACCGGCATGCTGTCGAACCTGCACCTGGGGGCGCGGGCCGCCGACGGCGGCTTCGCCATGCTCGGGAAGACCTTCAAGGGGCTCACGGACGAGATGCTGCGCTGGCAGACCGCCGCGCTGACCGCCCTCGCCACCTCCGACGACGGCTTCACGATGCGGGTGCGGCCCGAGCTGGTCGTGGAGATCGCCTACGACGGCCTCCAGCGCTCCACGCGCTACCCGGCGGGGGTGGCGCTGCGCTTCGCCCGGGTGCTGCGGCACCGTCCGGACAAGGAGGCGGCGCAGGCCGACACGGTGGAGACGGTGCTCGGGCAGGAGCACGCGCCCTGAACCCGGCGCACTGCCCGGTCCGGCGCGCAGAGGCGTCGTAGGGCGGCGATAGACCGGCGGGGCAGGGTGGTCCTCCGCGTGCCGGTCCGCGAGGGCCGGTGCGCGGCACGGCGGGGGGCGCCCCCGCCGTCCCGTGTCCCGCCGCCGTGCCAGGAGCCGCCATCGTGGACGTTGACTCCGTGCTGTCCCGCCCGCCGGTACCCGGCGGGCAACGTGCCGCCGCACCGCCGCCGAAGGGGCTGCGGCAGCGGGTCCGGGCCGCCGCGCCCGGGATCCTGCACGGCGGCGCGGCGGTCGCCGCCGTCCTGCTCGCGCTCGCGGCCGCCGGGGCACTGATCGGCGAGCCGGTGCTCATCCCCTCCCTCGCGGCCAGTGCCGCCGTGCTGCACTACACCCCCGGGCTGCCCACGGCGCAGCCCCGTACCGTCGTGCTCGCCCACCTCCTGGGCGCCGCCTCCGGCTACGCGGTGCTCGCGGTGGTGCCGGGCAGTCCCTGGAGCGCGGCCGTGGCGGGTGGGCTGACCTTCGCCGCGACGAGCCTCGCCCGCACCCCGCACTCGCCGGCCTGTGCCACCGCCGTGGTCGTCGTACTCCAGTCCCCGGCGCCCGCGCGGTTCCTCCCGCTGCTCCTCGGCGCCACGGTGGTGCTCGTACTCGGGGGGTACACGGCCTCGCGCCTGCGCCGGGCGGCGCCCCCGTACCCCGTCCGCTGGTGGTAGTCCGGGTAGTACCGCCGGACCACCGACCCGCGATCTTGCCTCAGAGGCAAGGAAGTTTGCCAGCGAGGCAAGTCTCTGACTCAATCGGGGCATGACATCCGGTTCCGACCCCGGTCCCGCCCCCGGCCCCGACGACGCGGGCGACGAGCTGCCCGCCGTCGCACCGCAGCTGCGCGAGCTGCGCCGCCGCGCCGGTCTCACCCTGGAGGCCGCCGCCGCCCGGGCCCGGCTCTCGCCCGCCCACCTGTCCCGGCTGGAGACGGGCCGGCGCCAGCCCTCGCTGCCGCTGCTGCTGGGGCTCGCCCGCACCTACGGCACGACCGTCTCCGAACTGCTCGGCGAGACCTCCGCCGTCGCCGACCCCATCGTACGGGCCGGCGGTCCGGGCGCCCGCGAGGCCGACGGCTGGACGTACTGGCAGGCGGGCGGCTCCGGGCGCGGCATGCAGGCGCTGCGGGTGCACGTACCCGGGGGCCGCAGCCAGGGGGAGCTGGTCCGCGTCCATCCCGGCGAGGAATGGCTGTACGTCCTGGAGGGGCGGCTGCGGCTGCACCTCGGGGAGGCCGAGCACCTGCTGGAACCGGGGGACAGCGCGCACTTCGACTCCCTCACCCCGCACCGCATCGGCGCCGCCACCGCCGGCGGAGCCGACCTCCTGTTCGTCCACACCCTGCTGCAGAGCAGCCTCGCCGGGCTGTGCCTCGGCGGGGCCACGACCACCACCACGCACCACCGATAGGCGAGGAGCCCGCCCATGTCCCCCGTGTCCCCCGCAGACAAGCCCGCCGGCGTACGCGCCCGCTTCGAGGCCAAGTTCCCGCGCGGCCTGATCATCCGGCTGATCGCCTACCTCTTCGTCGGCCACCTCTTCGCCTTCTTCGTCTACCTCCTCTTCGTCCTGGGCGGCCAGAACCAGTAGGCCCGCGGCGGGCGCGAACCGGTGCCGCGCGGCTATGGAAAGGTGAGGGGCCGGTGGCTACCCTCCGCGCATGATTTCCACGGTTGTCTGGGGCACCGGCAACGTCGGCCGTCTGGCCATCCGCGCCGTCGCGGCCCATCCCGCCCTCGAACTGTCCGCCGTCCTCGTCCACGATCCCGCCAAGACCGGCCGCGACGCCGGCGAACTCGGCGGCCTCGACCGCCTGCTGGGGGTCCGGGCCACCGACGACATCGACGCGGTCCTGGCCGCCCGCCCCCGTGCCGTCGTGTACGCCGCCTCCGGGGACGTCCGGCCCGACGACGCCCTCGCCGACATCACCCGGGCCGTCCGCTCCGGCGCCGTCGTCGTCAGCCCCGCGCTGTACCCGCTCTACGACCACCGCAGCGCCCCGCCCGAGTTCCGCGATCCGGTGCTGGCCGCCGTCGCGGAGGGCGGCGGCTCGTTCTTCGCCTCCGGAGTCGACCCCGGCTGGGGCAACGACGTACTCCCGCTGCTGCTCAGCGGACTCGGCACCACCATCGACGCCATCCGCTGCCAGGAGATCTTCGACTACTCCACCTACGACCAGCCCGACTCCGTCCGACTCCTCGTGGGCATGGGCCAGCCGATGGACTTCGAGCCGATGATGCTCCTGCCCTCGGTCCCGACCATGGTGTGGGGAGGGCAGATACGGATGATGGCCCGCGCCCTCGGCGTCACGCTCGACGGGATCCGCGAGACCTCCGAGCGCCGCGCCCTCGACACCACCGTCGCCACCCGCACCATGGGGGAGTTCGCCGCCGGGACCCAGGGCGCCATCCGCTTCGAGGTCCAGGGCATCGTCGCGGGCGAACCCCGCATCGTCATCGAGCACATCACCCGCATCCACGCCTCCTGCGCCCCGGACTGGCCCGCCCCGCCCGACGGCGGCGACGGCGCCCACCGGGTGATCATCGAGGGCCGCCCCCGTATCGAGGTCACCGTCGCCGCCACCGACGAGGGCGAGAACCGCTCGGCCGGCGGCAACGCCACCGCCGTCGGCCGCCTCGTCGGCGCCATCGACTGGCTCACCGAGGCCCCGCCCGGCCTCTACGACGCCCTCGACGTCCCCCTGCGTCCCGCCGTCGGCAGACTCGGAAGGAAACCGTCATGAGGATCGACATCCCCGAAGGCCAGCACCCCATCGAGTACGTCTGGGGCGACATGGTCCCCGGCATCGGCATGGCCGCCGCGAACTTCTCCCTCTCCGTGTACGCCCACACCACCCTCGGCCTGCGCGAGTTCGAGGCGGCCCGGCTGCGTGTGGCGCAGATCAACGGCTGCGTCTTCTGCCTGGACTGGCGCACCGAGCGGGACGGCGCGAAGGTCGAGGAGGAGTTCGCGGACGCGGTCACCGCGTGGCGTACGACGGAGGCGTTCGACGCGCGCACCCGGCTGGCGGCGGAGTACGCCGAGCGCTACACCCTCGACCACCACGGGCTGGACGAGGAGTTCTGGGAGCGGATGACCGCGCACTACAGCCAGCTGGAGATCGTCGAGCTGACCATGAGCATCGGGTCCTGGCTGGCCTTCGGGCGGCTGAACCATGTGCTCGGGCTCGACAGCGTCTGCGTACTCCCGGGGCACTGAGCGGGCAACGAACCGGCACGCGGGGGAGTGGGGCAGTCATGGATGAGGGGCCGTCCGGTGCGTGCGGACGGCCCCTGCCGCTGGGGGGAGACGCGGCGCTACGCGAGGTCGGTGGCGATGATCTTCTCGATGTTGCGTTCGGCGAGTGCGGTGATGGTGACGAAGGGATTCACGCTCGCGTTGCCGGGGATGAGCGCGCCGTCGATCACGTACAGGCCGGTGTAGCCGTGCAGGCGGCCGTAGTTGTCGGTCGCCTTGTCCAGGACCGCCCCGCCGAGGGGGTGGTAGGTGAGGGTGTCGTGCCAGATCCGGTTGCCGCCGAACAGGTCCACCCGGTAGATCGTCCCCTCCTTCCGGTTGATCTTGTCGAAGATGGTCTTGGCCATGGCGATGGACGGCTGCTTCCAGGCCGTCTGCCAGTTGAGGTCGACCGCGCCGGTGGCGGCGTTCCAGGTGAACTCGGCGCGGTGGGGGTTCTTCGTGATCGACAGGTAGAAGGAGGCGTAGGTCTCGATCCCGGTGGGGAGCGGGGCGACCTCGGCGAAGGCGCCGCCGGCGTCCCAGTTGTCGATGCCGGAGCAGGGGATCGTCGACTGGAGTTTGCCGGTCGGGTCCCACATGTGGTTCGCGCGGCCGCACATGACGTTGCCGTTCTCGCCCCAGCCCTTGCCCACCTCGCCGTTGAGGGCGGGCAGCGCCCCGGTGGCCTTGAGCCTGACGAGCAGCTTGCTGGTGCCGACGCTGCCCGCCGCGAAGAACACCCGGTCGGCGGTGACGGTCTTGGTGGCGACGGCGGCGCCGGTGGTGTTCAGCTGCTCGATGGTGACCGTGTAGCCGCCGCCCGCCGCGGGGGAGACCGAGGTGACCTTGTGCAGCGCGGAGACGGTGACCCGGCCCGTGGCCCTCGCCTGCGCGAGGTAGGTCTGGACGAGGGACTTCTTGCCCGCGTTGTTGCCGTAGAGGATCTCCCCGCCCAGGGCCGACTTGGTGACGGTGCCCGCGGCCTCCTTCTTCATGTAGTCCCAGTCGTACACGTCGGGTACGAAGGTCCAGGCGAAGCCGGAGCGCTGCGCGTGCTTGCGGCCCACCCGGGAGAACTGGTAGCAGTCGGCGGTGTCGAACCAGGCCGGGTCGATCATGCCCACGCCGAGACCGGCGTTGGCCCGCGGGTAGTAGACGTCGTACATCTCGTCGGCGTCCACCGACGGGAGCACGGCGGCGAAGTTGGCGCGCCTGGGCGTGACGGCCATGCCGCCGTTGACCAGCGAGCCGCCGCCGACGCCGCGCCCCTGGTAGACGGTGATACCGGCGAACTCCTCGGCGTCGAGGATGCCGGTGTAGCGGGGCACGTCCTTGTCGATGGGGAAGCCGAGGAAGTTGCTGAGCGGGGCCTTGGTCCGGGTGCGCAGCCAGAACGACCGGTAGTCGGGGCTGGTCACCTTCGGGAAGACCTTGCCGTCCGGGCCGGGGGTGTCCCACTGCATCCCCATCTCGACCATCTGCACGTCCACGCCCGCCTGCGCGAGCCGCAGCGCCGCGACGGAGCCGCCGTAGCCGGTGCCGATGACGAGTGCCGGGACGCGTGCGCCGTCGCCGATGGGTCCGGCGGGGGCTGCCGCCGGGGCGGCAGCGGCGGCCGGGCCCGGGGTGAGGGGACCGGCCAGAGCCAGCGCCCCGACGATGGAACCTGTTCTACCGAGGAATCCGCGTCGTGAAATTCCATTGGAGCCGGTTTTGGGCAGGGCTTTTTCGCCCATGTGACGTTCCTCACTCTCGATGGAATGGGAACGAGTTCTACTGCTGCCCGCGTGTGAAGTCACTACATACGTCTAGGTAACTTTCGGTCGTGAACCTGGCCGGAGAGGCCCGGTTGCCGCCTCCGGACCCAGCCCAGTACGAGCACGGAGGCCACCGCCGCGAACGCGCACCAGGTGGAGGCGAATTCCAGCCGCCACACAGCCGCGCAGGCCAGGGCCCCGGCGGCCAGCACCGCGCCGAGCACCCGCAGGGCGCGGTCCCCGGACAGCAGCAGCGCCCCGAGCGTGGCGAACAGATAGCCCGCCAGGACCAGCGGCATCCACGGAACATTCACGCCGTAGCCGATCACGCGGCCCCGGATCTCCGCCGTCACCGGCCGGGTGGCGAGGGCGTACGCGAGCACCGCGGCGGTGGCCAGACCCACCGCCAGGGGCGCCCACAGCCTCCGCCGCGCTCCCGGCGCGGCCGCGAGCAGCACCCCGGCCGGCACCCACAGCGGCAGCACGGGCAGCGCGATCACCGCCCAGGCGGTGGCCGCCGCGGAGCACCCGCCCCCGGTGTTCCAGACCGCGGCCTCCACCAGCTGGTGCACGCCCAGCAGCAGCGGCAGCGCGGCCACCGGCAGATCACGGGCCCGCCGGACCCGCGCCACGCAGACCAGCCCGACGGCGGTGACGCCCGTGCCCGCCACCACATCGGCCGTGGCGCTCCAGCACACGGGATCAGCCCCGCCCCGTCGGGCCGCCCGTCTCCTCCCGCGGTTCCAGCGGCGGCGAGACCAGGGCGCAGTGCGTATGGCACTGCGGATGGCAGGCCCCGGGCGCGGGGGAGCGTACGGTCGCCCAGGCCACCACCGCGCCCGCCACGAAGGCTCCCGCGCACCAGGGCATGGCCCGCCCGAACGCCGCGTCGAACTGGGCCGCCGACCGGTACGACTCCGGCCCCATCCCGGCCAGCAGCGGCAGCGCGGCCACCGCGAGCAGGCCGGCGGCGCGTGCCGCCGCGTTGTTGATACCGCTGGCCAGGCCCGCCCGCCCCGGGTCCACCGAGGCCAGTACGGTCGCCGTCAGCGGGGCCACCACGACCACCAGCCCCATCCCGAGCACCGCCATCGCGGGCAGCACGTCCCCCATGTACGAGGCGTCCGGGCCCAGCCGCAGCGCCAGCAGGGTCCCGGCAGCGCACAGCAGCGGCCCCACGGTGAGCGGGATCCGCGGCCCGATGCGCTCGCCGAGCTCGCCGGAGCGGGCCGACAGGAGCAGCATCAGCACGGTCGTCGGCAGCATGGCGGCCCCGGCGGCCAGCGCCGAGTACCCCGACACCACCTGGAGCTGGAGCACGACGAGGAAGAAGAAGCCGCCCAGGGCCGCGTACACGCAGAGGGTGACCAGGTTGACGGCCGTGAACTGGCGGGAGGCGAAGATGTCCGGCGGCACCATCGGATCGGCCCGCCGCCGTTCCACCAGGACGAAGCCCGCGCCCAGCAGGACGCCGCCGACCGCCGCCGCGATCACCGGGGCGCTGCCCGAGGACGCCTCGATCAGCGCGTAGGTGACCAGGCCGAGGGAGCCCGCGCCGAGCACGGCCCCGGCCACGTCGAAGCGCCCGTGCGCCCGCGGGTCCCGCGACTCCGGTACGTGGCGCAGCGCCACCGGCACGCACAGCGCGGCCACCGGCACGTTCAGCAGGAACACCCAGCGCCAGCCCGGCCCGTCCACCAGCCAGCCCCCGAGGAAGGGGCCCACCGCCGCGCCCACCCCGCCCAGCCCCGACCACAGGCCCACCGCGCGGCCCCGGTCCTCCGCGCGGATCGAGCCCTGGATCAGCGCCAGGGAGCCGGGGGTGAGCAGCGCCCCGCCGACGCCCTGGAGGGCCCGGGCGGCGACCAGTACGCCCGCGTTCGGGGCGAGCCCGCACAGCAGGGAGCCGATCGCGAACCAGATCACGCCCAGGACGAAGATCCGGCGCCGGCCGAAGCGGTCGCCGAGGGCCCCGCCGACCAGGATCAGACCGGCCAGGGTCAGCAGATAGGCGTTCACCGTCCACTGGAGCACGGCCAGATCGGCGTCGAGGTCCTGGCCGATGCGGGGGAGCGCCACGTTCACGACGGTGGAGTCCAGCAGGGCCATGGTCGAGCCGAGCACCGTGGCCAGCAGGATCCAGCGGCCGCGTGCGGACGCGATCGGGACGGAGGGGCCGGGGGGCTCGGAGGGGGCGGGCGGTTCGGCGGGCGCGGTCATGGTTTCAGGCTGGCCCGCGCGGCGGGGAAGGGCCAGCGGGGCGGGTGGCCGGATACGGCGCATCACGCTCATTAGGCCCTCTTGTAATGAGCATGACCGCTGATTCAGCATGACCCCCGCACGTCACGCGCACCCTTCCCGCACATCCCGCACACGGCGTACGAGGAGACAACACGTGGCCCCACGCGACAACCGGTCCGCACGGTCCTCACGATCTTCACAACCAGGCGAACCGGCACGGGTGCCGCGGCGCTCGTGGCTCATGCGGTCCTCAAGGCCCCCTCGGCCCTCCCGGTCCTTACGTGCGGCGCTCGCCGCCGTCACCGCGGTCCTGCTCCTGCCAGTGGGCGCGGGCGCCGCCGCGGCCGCGGCGGACCCGGTACCGGCGCCGACCGCGGCCGAGCGCAAGATCGAACCCAAGCTGCGCACCCAGCTCGACGCCTCCGGCAAGGCCGTCTTCTGGGTCTACCTCGACAGCGCCGCCGATCTGACCGCCGCACGCGGGCAGACCACCCGCGCCGCCAAGGCGGAAACGGTTCTGCGGACCAAGCGCGACCACGCCGCGCGCAGTCAGGCCGAGGTGGTCAAGGCCCTGCGGGGCGCGGGCGCCGAGTACACCTCGTACTGGATCGTGAACGCCCTGCGCGTCGTCGGCAGCGAGAAGCTGGCCGGGACCCTCGCCCAGCGCCCCGAGGTCGCGCGCATCGACGCCGACGACAAGGTGGAGCTGCCCAAGCCCGCCGAGGGCAAGCGCGAGCAGGCCGCCGCAGACGCCGTCGAGTGGAACATCGACCGGATCAAGGCCCCGCAGGTCTGGGAGCGGACCGGTGTGCGCGGCGAGGGCATCGTCGTCGCCAACATCGACAGCGGCGTCGACTACACCCACCCGGCCGTCAGCAACCAGTACCGCGGCAAGAAGGCCGACGGCAGCTACGACCACGCCTACAACTGGTTCGACCCGGCCGGAGTCTGCGGCACCGCCGCACCCTGCGACAACAATGACCACGGCACGCACACCATGGGCACGATGGTCGGCGACGACGGGGGCGCCAACAAGATCGGCGTGGCCCCCGGAGCCAAGTGGATCGCCGCCAAGGGCTGCGAGTCCAACTCCTGCTCCGAGGCGTCCCTGCTCGCCTCCGGCCAGTGGATCGTCGCCCCGACGGACGCCAACGGCCAGAACCCGCGGCCCGATCTCGCCCCGCACATCGTGAACAACTCCTGGGGCGGCTCCGGCGGCGACACCTGGTACCAGCAGATCGTCGACACCTGGCGGGCCGCCGGGATCTTCCCGGCCTTCTCCAACGGCAACTCCGGCCCCGGCTGCTCCACCGCCGGCTCACCCGGTGACTACGCCAGCTCCTACAGCTCCGGCGCCTTCGACATCAACAACGCGATCGCCTCCTTCTCCTCGCGTGGCGCGGGCCCCGGCGGCATCGTCAAGCCGAATATCTCCGCCCCCGGCGTGAACGTCCGCTCCTCCGTGCCCGGCGGCGCCTACGAGGCGTTCTCCGGCACCTCCATGGCCTCCCCGCACACCGCCGCGGCCGTCGCGCTGCTCTGGTCCGCCGCGCCCGCCCTCGAAGGCGACATCGCGCAGACCGAGGCCCTGCTCGACGGCACCGCGCTGGACACCGACAGCAGCCAGTGCGGGGGCAGCGCCGCCGACAACAACGTCTTCGGCGAGGGCCGGCTCGACGTCCTCGCCGCCGTCGACGCCGCCCCGCGCGGGGCCCTCGGCGCCCTCGCCGGAACCGTCCGCTCCGGCGGGCAGCCGCTGGCCGGGGTGAAGATCACCGCCGACGGCCCGATCGACCGTACGACCACGACGGGCGCCGACGGCGGCTACAGCTTCCCCGCCCTCTCGGTCGGCGAGTACACCCTGACCGCCGCCAAATTCGGCTACGGGGACCAGACCGCGACGGCCACCGTCACCGAGAACACCACCGCCACCGGCGACTTCACCCTGACCCAGGCCGCCTCCGGCCGGCTCACCGGCACCGTCTCCTCGGCCACCGGCCCCGCCCCCGGCGCCGCCGTCACCATCGCGGGCACCCCGGTGACCGCCACCGCGGACGCCCAGGGCCGCTTCGAGATCACCCTCCCGCACGGCACCTACGACGTACGCGCCACCCACACCTCCCGCTGCCTCACCGCGGGCACCGCCAAGGTCACCGTCGCCGGTGACACCACCGTGACCGTCACCCTGCCGGAGCGGACCGACTCCTACGGCTACGCCTGCGCCACCACGGGCGACCGGCCGTACGTCGCGGGCACCCAGCAGCTCGCCCTCACCGGCGACAACACCACCGAGCGCATCGACCTGCCCTTCCCGCTCCCGCTGTACGGGAAGACGTACGGCCAGGCGTGGATCGGTACGAACGGCACCGTCAGCTTCGGCGGCAACCACACCGGCGACATCAACGGCGACCTGCCCAGCACGGCGACCCCGAACGCGGCCCTGTACCCCTTCTGGGACGACCTGGTCGTCGGCGCGGCGGGCAGCGGCTCGGGCGTCTTCACCGCCGTCACCGGTACCGCCCCGCACCGGAGCTACGTGATCGAGTGGCGCGAGGTGTCCCACTGGTCGGCCCAGGCCGACAAGTTCTCCTTCTCGGCGTCCATCGGCGAGGACGGCACCGTCTCCTACGCCTACAAGGGCACCGGCGGCACCGGCATCAAGGGCGGCTCCACCGCCACCATCGGCGTGGAGAACGCCACCGGCACCGACGCCTTCGCGTACTCCTTCAACACCGCGGTCCTCAGCGACGGCCTGTCCATCGCCTTCCGCACCACGAAGAGCGGTGTGGTCGCGGGCCGGGTGCTCGACGCGAACGACGGGGGCGGCGTCGCGGGCGCCACGGTCACCGTCGGCAGCGGGGACACGGCGGTCTCCGCCACCACGGCGCAGGACGGCGGATACGTGGTCCAGGCGCCGTCGGGCGCGCGGCCGGTCTCCCTCACCGCCCCGCAGTACGAGTCCGCGACGGCGACGGTGGACGTCAAGGCCGCCGACGTCACCTCGGTCACGCAGTCCCTGCGCACCGGCAGGGTGACCGCCTCCGCGCCGTCGGTGGAGGTCGTCCTCCCGGCGAACCAGCAGCGCACCCGCACCCTGGAGCTGACCAACCCGGGCCTCGGCACGGCCTTCACGGTCTCCGAGAGCGCCCCCTGGCTGACGGCCACGCCCGCGGCGGGCGAACTGCCGACGGGGGCCAAAGCCGCCGTCGGCCTGGCGGTGGACACCACCGGGCTTGCGCCGGGCGCGGTCCTCACCGCCGAGCTGAAGATCACCTCGGCGAGCGGCCGGACCCCGGTGCTGACCGTCCCGGTCAAGGTGGTCGTACCGCGCTACCTGGTCGCCCTGGACGCGGGCTCCGGCTACGGCTCCACGGACGCCCTCGGTGACGCCTGGTCCCCGGACCGCAAGTACACGGCCGGCTCGTACGGCTACCAGGGCGGCGGGGACGTGGTCTCCACGGGCCGCACGATCGCGGGCACGGACGAGCAGCGGCTGTTCCGCAACGCGCGCGAGGGCATGTACGAATACCGCTTCGACAACGTGCCGAACGGCACCTACACGGTGGAGCTCGGCTTCGCGGAACTGTCCTCCACGAAGCCGAACAAGCGCGTCTTCGACGTCCTGGCGGAGGGCACGGAGGTCCTGCCCTCCCTGGACATCTCCCTGGAGGCAGGCACCTACAAGGCCCTGACCCGCAGCTACACGGTCACGGTCACGGACGGCACCCTGAACCTCCGCTTCATCACCCACAAGGGCTACGGCAAGCCCCTCCTGAACACCCTCCGGGTCACGGACCGCCCGGACCGGCCCTGAGCCGGTGAGGGAGGGGGCGGGGCACCCGCCCCGCCCCCTCCCTCCTCCTTCGACCCCGGCGCGGCATTCGGGTGGCAGCGCGGCGACTTCGCCGCGAGGTGCCCGGGTCCGCGCCGTGTCTCGTTAGCGTGAGCGACCATGACGCTCCTGAGCGACCAGGCCGAAACCGTCCGGACCCTCGTGGAATCCACGGACCCCGGAGCCGTATGGGCCGCAGGGGGCCCGGAGGGCGCGGAGGCCGGCTCTCCCGGCCCGGACCCGGGGGCCGTGTCCGGGTCTCCCGGCAGCGACCCGGACGCCCCCGCCCTGGACGTCGACGGGCTGGCGGCGGTGCTCGCGCTCTGGCCCGTCGTCGGCAGCCTGGTCGACGAGGGGGTGCTGAGCCTGCACACGCCGCTTGCCGCCTACGGTGAGCCCGTCGCGGCCGATGCCCCGGCCGGGACCACCGCTCACCACCTGCTCACCCGCCCCGGCGGCGCCGCCGCGCTCACCCGTCTCGTGGAACGCCTCACGGGCAGCCCGCTGGCCGAGCTGGCGGACGTACGGGTCTGGCGGCCCCTCGGCATGTCCGGCACCCGCTTCGACAGCGGCCGGCTCCACGCGCCCCTCGCCGACCTGATCCGCTTCCTGACTCGCCTGCTCCACCCGGACGGCACGGCGGACGGGCCGTCCCCCCTCACGCACGCCTGGACGGCCGAGTCCCTCCGCATCCGCACCGGCGAACTCACCCCCGCACGCGGCCTGCTGTGGCAGCCCGCCCCGCACGGCGTCTGGACCCACCACGGCCCGACGGACCCCGGCCCCGCCCTGTGGGTCTCCCCGCGCCACGGCCGCTGGGCGGTACTCCTGCCCTCCGGGGCGGCCCCCGACGGCCCGCTCCGGAGCGCCTTCCGCGAGGCCGTCTTCGCCGCCCCGGCCGTGGTCCCCCGGGTGTAGCCCTCGGAGCGCGCGGCCGACGACCGGGACGTACGGTGATGCCGAAGTCACCGCCCGTCGTCGTTCGCTGCGGAGGTACCGGATGCGCAAGGCCCAAGGGGCTGCCCTGACCGGCCTCAAGGCCCGCGTCCGGGCCCTGGCCACCCGAGCCGCCGTACGGCCCCACCCCACCCCGACGGCCACCGGCCCGGGGAGCCCGCCCGCTCAGGACCTCCCGGCCGAGCCGGTGGCCGCGCACACCTCGGGGGCCGAGGCCGCGCCCGGTGTTACGGATTGCCCGCACCCCTCAGGCTCCGCGGCCGGGCCCGGCACCACATCAGCCCGGTCCCGTTCCGCGCGCCGGCGCGTGCGGGCCGTCGGCGGGTCGGTGTTCGGGGGACGTCGGGTCGGTCTGCCGGGGGCCGTCGCGCCCGCTCAGGCCGTGGTCGGCGGGCGGGTCGGAGGCGTGCCGGGGAGCGGGCTGAGGGGGCTGGTTCCGCCGTGGCGCCGGACGGGTGGGGTGGCTGTTTCCGGGGCCGTGCTGCGGGCCGTGCGTTCCCGGCAGGGGGAGGCGCCCGTGGTGGTGCGGACCCGGGGCGGGAAGAGCGTGCTGGTATTGCTCGATCCCCGGGATCTGCGGCGGTTCTACGACGAGCCCGCGGGCGTGTTCGCGGCTGAGCCTGCGCGGGCCTGCCCCGGTGCCGACGGTGCCGACTGCTCCCGGGGTGACGCGCGGGCCGAGCGGCGGGAGGTGAGTGTTCTCGCGCTCGGGGCGGGGGTGGCCGTGCATCCCGCGGCCGGGGCCATCCTCGCGGTCGTCGCCGAGGAGGCTCGGCAGCTCAGCGCCGACGGGAGACTCGACCTCGCCCGCGCCCGGCGCGCCGTGCACCGGGCCGCACGCCGGATCGTGCTCGGTGATGCCGCCGCGGATGATGTTGAACTTGCCGGCTGGCTGGCCCAGTTGTGCGCCGGTGGCAAGGGCCCGCGTATGACCCGGGTGCTGGAGGGCAAGGTCCGGGACCGGATCGAGGGATACGCGCGCCACGCCGATGACGCCGCGCTCGTCACGCGGGCCGCGCCCCACACCGACGAGGCCCGGCTCTGGCTGGTGGCCATGGACGCCGTGCCCCAGACCCTGCTGCGCACCCTGCTCCTGCTCGGCGCGCACCCCGCCGAGCAGGACGCGGCCGCGGCCGAAGCCTCCGCCGAGGTGGCCGCGGGGCCGGCCCGCGGGGAACTGCCCCGGCTGCGGGCCTGCGTACGCGAAGCCCTGCGGCTGTACCCCGTCGTGCCCGAGCTGATCCGGATCACCCACGCCGAGACCGAATGGCGCGGCGTACGCCACCCGCCCGGCACCCCCGTGCTGCTGCCCGTCGCCTTCCACCAGCGCGACCCCGAACGGGTCCCGGCCGCGCACGTCTTCGTACCCGGCCGCTGGAAGAACCCCGGCGCCGACCAGGACACGCGCATGGCCCCCTTCAGCCACGGCGGCGGCCGCTGCCCGGGGGACCAGCTCGGCCTGATGGTGACGGCCGCGTTCTGCGCCGAGCTGCTGCGCACCCACCGGATCACCGGCAGCCGGCCGGTGCTCGACCCGGTCGGACCGCTGCCGATGACCGTGGACCCGTACGCCGTCCGCCTCGCCCTCCGCCGCCGCTGACGGACCCGTACGCACATCCCTGCCTGCATCCCCCCGACCCCCCGAGGACCGATCCCATGCCCGACGCCGCGACCTCCGCGTCCACCGCCCCGGACGTCGACCTGCTCGACGCCCCGTGCCGCGCACTTGCCGAGGCCGCCGACGCGGTCGGCGAAGCCGCCCGGTACGCCTCCGGCCTGGCCCTCGGCGCGCGCCTGCCCGCCGCGGCGCTCACCCGCGGAGGCGGTACGAGGCGGGGCTGGCGCACCCTGCTGCGCACCCTCACGGAACCGGCCGGGTTCGGCTGGGCGCCCCGTGGCAGGGGAGTGGCACGGGCCGGACGGCTCGCCGGGATCCTGGCCGGCCGGGAGAGCCTGGCGATCAGCATCGCCGTCTGCGGACTCCGCGCGCGGATCCGGGCGGCCGGCGCGACCCGGCCCGAACTGCTGGCGGATCCCGGCACGGCGGCGGTCCTGCGCGCGGTGGAGGACGGCCGCCAGGCCGAGGCCGTACGGCTGTTCCGGGGCATCGAGCGCGAGCGGGGCGCCGGGCACGCCTACGCCCTGCTGGCTCCCTCGTTCGCGGACATCCTCGCCTGGGACGCCCTGACCGACACCAACCCCTTCAACGACCACGCCGGCTGGCAGATCGCCACCGGCCGGGCCGAGACGGCGGACCCGCTCCTCGGACTCGGCGCCGCCGTCCGCGCGTTCTGCGACCGGGGTACGGGCCTCCCCGCATCCCCCGCCGCCGGGCCGGAGCCGGGCCCCGCGCGCGGACCCGTGGAGCGCCCCGTACTCCGCCCCGTACCCTCGCGCCCGCCACGGCCTTCCGCCCGGCGGCGGCACGGCAGCCTGGACGGCCACGCGAGCGCCCTGAGCTCGCACGCGGTACGGCTGCGCGGGGCGGCCCGTACGGCCGGATGGCAGGACCCGCGGGACGCGGCGCTCCGCGCCGAGGTCGAACGGCTCGCCACCCGCTGCGCGACGGCGGCCTCCGGCCTCGCCCTCGCCGCGGCCCAGCTCCAGGACGGCTGAACCGCCGGGTCCAGGACCTACAGCACCAGCGAGAGCAGGAGCACGCAGCCCAGCCCCACCACCGAGATGATCGTCTCCATCACCGACCAGGTCTTCAAGGTCTGGCCGACGGTCATCCCGAAGTACTCCTTCACCATCCAGAAGCCGGCGTCGTTGACATGGCTGAAGAACAGCGAGCCCGCACCGATGGCCAGGACCAGCAGCGCCGTCCCGGTCGTGGACATGTCCGCCGCGAGCGGTGCGACCAGCCCGGCGGCCGAGATGGTGGCCACCGTCGCCGAGCCGGTGGCCAGCCGGATGGCCACGGCGATCAGCCAGGCCAGCAGCAGGGTCGGGACCGCCCAGTTCTTCGAGATATCCATGATCATCTGGCCGGTGCCGATGTCGATGAGCGTCTGCTTGAAGCCGCCGCCCGCGCCGACGATCAGCAGGATCCCCGCGATCGGGGCGAGCGACTTCTCCACCGTCGCCGAGATCCGCTCCCGGCTGAACCCGGCGGCCCGCCCCAGGGTGACCATGCCCACCAGCACCGCCGCGAGCAGGGCGATCAGCGGAGAGCCGATCACATCGGTCACCCGCTGCACCGGATTGTCCGGGTCGTTGACCACGATGTCGACGAGCGCCTTGACGAGCATCAGCACCACCGGCAGCAGCACGGTGAGGACGGTCGCCGCGAACCGGGGCCGGTGCTCCGCCTCGGCGGCGGGGCGCTGCTGCTCGATCACGCGCTCGGGCGCCGGGATGTCCACCCACCGCGCCGCGTACCGGGAGAACAGCGGGCCCGCGATGATCACGGTGGGGATGGCCACGACGACACCGAGCGCGAGGGTCACACCGAGGTTCGCGTGCAGGGCGTCGATGGCGACGAGGGGGCCGGGGTGCGGGGGTATCAGCCCGTGCATGACCGACAGTCCGGCCAGCGCCGGGATGCCGATCCGCATCAGTGAGTAGTTCCCGCGCCTGGCCACGAGCAGCACCACCGGGATCAGCAGCACGATGCCGACCTCGAAGAAGAGCGGCAGCCCGATCACGGAGGCGATGAGCACCATCGCCCAGGGCATCGCCCGGCCCTTGGCGCGCGCCAGGATGGTGTCGACGATCTCGTCGGCGCCGCCGGAGTCCGCCAGCAGCCGGCCCAGGATGGCACCGAGCGCGATGAGTACGCCGACCCCCGCGACCGTGGCGCCCAGTCCGGCGGTGAAACTCGCGATGGTCTTGGCGAGCGGCGCGCCCGCGAAGACACCGAGGGCGAGGGAGCCGACCGTCAGCGCGAGGAAGGCGTGGAGCTTGAGACGGGTGATGAGCAGGACGATGACGGCGATGCCCGCGAGGACGGCTATCCCCAGCTGGGTGTTCCCGGCCGAGGTGATCGGTGCGGTGCCGGCCGCTGCCAGTGTCTCGACGTTGAGACTGGTCACGGTGACGTTTCCTCAGTTCTCTTGTGTGCTGAGCCAGTTGAGGGCGGCCAGGGCCCGTTCGGTGATCTCTTCGGGGGAGCCGGCGACCTCGACCACGACGCCCGGTTCGTCCTCCTGGAGCGGTTCGAGCGTGGCGAACTGCGAATCCAGCAGGGTCGTCGGCATGAAATGCCCCTTGCGCTCCGCCATCCGCCGCTCGATCAGCGGGCGGTCACCGGTGAGGTGGACGAACACCGCCCCCGGGGCGGCGGCCCGCAGCCGGTCGCGGTAGACCCGCTTGAGGGAGGAGGCGGCGATCACGCCGCCGCACCGCCCGGCGCTGTTGCGGATCCACTCACCGATGGCGTCCAGCCACGGCCAGCGGTCCGCGTCGTCCAGCGGGACGCCGGCCGACATCTTGGCGACGTTCGCCGGGGGATGGAAGGCGTCGCCCTCCGCGTACGGGACGCCGAGCTCCTCGGCGAGCAGCCGGCCCACGGTCGTCTTGCCCGTGCCGGCCACGCCCATCACCACAATGACGCGCTGGGTGCTCACGCCGCCTACCTCGCTGTCCTCGTCGACATCGGTTCGTGGCCCCACTAGAGCGCATTAAGTACTACGTATTCAAGACCCGGGTGAAAAACATCGCATCTTTCACCGACGCGGGCGTGACCGTACGCTTACGCCATGACCACCGAAGGCAGTCCCGCACAGGGCCTCCACTCCCGCGTGCTGGACACCCTCGGCCTCGCCATCGCCGCGGGGGAGCACCCGCCCGGCAGCGTCCTGCGCACCGACGAGATCGCCGGGTCCTTCGACGCCTCCCGCACCGTCGTGCGCGAGGTCGTCCGCGTCCTGGAGTCGATGCACCTGGTGGAGTCCCGGCGCCGGGTCGGCGTCACCGTCCGCCCCACCGACGAGTGGAACGTCTACGACCCCCGGGTGATCCGCTGGCGGCTGGCCGGCCCCGACCGGCCCCGCCAGCTGCGCTCGCTCACCGTGCTCCGCTCCGCGATCGAGCCCGTCGCGGCGGGTCTGGCGGCGAGCCTGGCCACGCCCGAGCAGTGCGCCGCGCTCACCGAAGCCGCCCTCGGCATGGTCCGCACCTCGCGCGGCCACCAGCTCGACGGCTACCTGCACCACGACATCGCCTTCCACCGGGTGGTGCTCAACGCCTCCGGGAACGAGATGTTCGCCCGGCTCGGTGACGTGGTCGCGGAGGTCCTGACCGGCCGGACCGAGCACGCGGTGATGTTCCACGACCCCGACCCGGCGGCGGTCACCCTGCACGTCCAGGTGGCGGAGGCGGTCCGCGAGGGCGACGCGGCCCGCGCCGAGGCCCTGACCCGCCGGATCGCGGTGGGCGCCCTGGAGGAACTGGACGTCCTGGCCCCCTGAGGCCCGTCCGGCGTAGCCGCCCCGCGCCTTCGGGATAATGGCGGCGACCAGCAGGAACAGTGCAGACGCCGGGCCCGTTCCACGGCCCGGCAGGAGAAGGAGCCCCCGATGGACGTGCAGCACTTCGAGCGCATCACCGCTTTCATCGAGGCGCGGCTCACCCCGCTGTTCGACGAGTCGACGGGCAGCGAGCACGGCTTCGCCATGGACGACACCTCCCGCGCGCTGCGCGCCCTGCGCAACTCCGTCCTGGAGGCGTCCGCCGTCAAGGGCCTCATCGCCCAGCGGGACTCCGCCGAGCAGGCCACGCGCCGCGTCATCGACCAGTCCGTCGAGCACCACTGGGACGTGCTGCGGGGCATCGCCCGCCAGTGGGAGGACCACGGCGACTTCCGCCACGAGTTCAAGCACCACGCCTGGGAGCTCGACCACCACCACGCCACCGCGGAGGCGTGACCCCGCCCGCCCCGCTCGCGGCACGGAAACGGGCCCCGGAACCGCGCACGCGGTTCCGGGGCCCGTTCACCGCCCCGCTCAGGCCCCGCCGGCTCCCTGGCGCGGCGTGGTCTGCTGCACCGCCCAGCCGTTGCCGTCCGGGTCGGAGAAGTAGACGAAGGACCCCCAGGGCAGGTCCTGGATCTCCGTCACCTCCACGCCCCGGCCGCGCAGGTCCTCGTACGCGGCCTCGATGTCGGTGACGACCACCTGGAGGTTGTCGAGCGAGCCCGGCGTCATACGGGTCAGGCCCCGGCCGATCGCGATCGAGCAGGCCGAGCCCGGCGGGGTCAGCTGGACGAAGCGGATCTCCTCGCTGACCGTGACGTCGTGGTCGGCGTTGAAGCCGATCTTCTCGTAGAAGGTCTTGGCGCGGTCGATGTCCGTGACGGGCACGGCGACCAGTTCCAGTTTGATGTCCATCCCAGCATCATGCTCCCGGCACCGGCGCCCCGCCGCCCGACACCGCGAACTGGGTGCGGTACAGCTCCTCGTACCGGCCGCCCGCCGCCAGCAGTTCACCGTGCGTGCCCCGCTCCACGATCCGGCCATCCTCGACGACCAGGATCAGGTCCGCCGCCTGCACCGTCGACAGCCGGTGCGCGATGACCACCGCCGTCCGGCCCGCCAGCGCCTCGCCCAGGGCCTCCTGCACCGCCGCCTCCGAGGTCGAGTCCAGGTGCGCGGTCGCCTCGTCCAGGACGACCACCCGCTGCCGGGCCAGCAGCAGCCGGGCGATGGTCAGCCGCTGCCGCTCCCCGCCCGACAGCCGGTAGCCGCGCTCACCGACCACCGTGTCCAGACCGTCCGGCAGCGAGGCCACCAGCCCGTCCAGCCGCGACCGGCGCAGGGCCTCCCAGATCTCCTCCTCGGTGGCCTCCGGCCGGGCCAGCAGCAGGTTCGCCCGGACGGACTCGTGGAAGAGGTGGCCGTCCTGCGTGACCATGCCGAGCGTGTCGCGGATCGAGTCCGCCGTCAGCTCGCGTACGTCGACCCCGCCCAGCCGGACCGTGCCCGCGTCGGCGTCGTACAGCCGCGGGAGCAACTGCGCGACGGTCGACTTGCCCGCGCCGGAGGAGCCCACCAGGGCGATCATCTGGCCCGGCTCGGCGCGGAAGGACACCTCGTGCAGGACGCGCGTACCGCCCCGGTCGTCGAGTACGGCGACCTCCTCCAGGGAGGCCAGGGAGACCTTGTCGGCGGCCGGGTAGCCGAAGGAGACGCGGTCGAACTCGACGGACACCGGTCCCTCGGGCACCCGGCGGGCGTCCGGCTTCTGCGTGATGAGGGGCTTGAGGTCCAGGATCTCGAAGACCCGCTCGAAGCTCACCAGCGCGCTCATCACCTCGACGCGGGCACCGGCGAGCGCGGTCAGCGGGGCGTACAGCCGGGTCAGGAGCAGGGCGAGGGCGACGACGGAACCGGCGTCCAGGCTGCCGCGCAGGGCGTAGAAGCCGCCGAGCCCGTAGACGAGGGCCAGGGCGAGGGCCGACACCAGGGTGAGGGCGGTGATGAACGCCGACTGGGCCATGGCCGTGCGCACGCCGATGTCCCGTACGCGTGCGGCCCGTAGCGCGAACTCGGCGGACTCGTCGGCGGGCCGGCCGAACAGCTTGACCAGGGTCGCGCCGGGCGCCGAGAACCGCTCGGTCATCTGGGTGCCCATCGCGGAGTTCAGGTCGGACGCCTCGCGCTGCATCGCCGCCATCCGCGTGCCCATCCGGCGGGCCGGGATCACGAACACCGGCAGCAGGGCCAGCGCCAGCAGGGTGATCTGCCAGGACAGGCTGAGCATCACGGTGAGGGTCAGCAGCAGGGTCACGGTGTTCCCGGCCACCCCGGACAGGGTGGTGGCGAAGGCGCGCTGGGCGCCGATGACGTCGTTGTTGAGGCGGCTGACGAGGGCTCCCGTCCGCGTGCGGGTGAAGAACGCGACGGGCATCCGCTGCACATGGTCGAAGACGGCCGTCCGCAGGTCCAGGATCAGCCCCTCGCCGAGCGTGGCGGAGAACCGGCGGGCCAGCAGCCCGAGCCCCGCCTCGGCCAGTGCGATCAGCGCGATGAGCAGGGCGAGCCGGACCACCGTGCCGCTCTCCCGGCCCTCCACGATGGCGGTCACGACCCGGCTGGCCAGCACGGGAGTGGCGACCGCCAGCAGCGCGGTCGCGACGCTCAGCAGGAGGAAGAGGGCGATCCCGCGGCGGTGCGGGCGGGCGAAGGCGGCGACGCGGCGCAGACCGGCCCGGGAGAACGGGCGGCGGTCCTGCTGGGCGTTGACGGCGCTGTGCAGCGAGGTCCAGGCGGTGACTTCCATATCCATGAGCCGCACGCTAGGACCTCGACCAAAGTTGAGGTCAAGGAGCCGTCCGTCAGTCGTCGGCCATCTGCCCGCCGCCCGTCCGTCATCCGTCCGGCCCTCAACTCCCTTTCGGAAAAGGGAGAACCAAGCCCGTCCCGGCTGTCGGTGCTCGCTGGCATCATCAGTCCATGACGCAGGGATCCGAGCCCGATCGCCTGGCGACCGGCACCACCGACACCGTCCTGCACCTCTTCGAGCGCTGGGCACGGGACACCCCCGACGCCCCCGCCCTCCTCACCAACCGGCAGCGCCTCTCCTACGGCGAGGTCGACGCCCGCGCCAACCGGCTGGCGCACCATCTGATCGCCGCCGGACTGCCGCCCGGCGGCCTCGTCGCGGTCGCCGCCACCTGGCAGGCCGAACTGGTCGTCGGCATCCTCGCCGTCCTCAAGGCGGGCGGGGCCTACGCCGTCGTCGACGCGGAGAACGCCCGCACCGGGCGGCGCCAACTGGCCGCGCTCCAGCCCCTCGTACCCTTCGCTCTCCTCACCGCCGAGCAGCACCGGGCCCCGCTCGACACCGGCTCGGGGCTGCGCACGATCCGGCCGCATGCGGAATCCGCCGAGATCGACGCCCGGCCCGCCCACGCGCCCGACCGCGCGGAGCCGGCCGACGGCGGGGCCGTCCTCTTCACCGCCGGACAGACCCCGCGCCCGGTTCCCGTCGGCCACGCCCTGCTCCTCGCCGCCCACCGGGGCTGGGCCGAACTGGCCCGGCTCACCCCGCAGGACCGGCACCTCATCACCGCCCGCCCGGACATCACCGCCTTCGCCGCCGGATGGACCCGCGCCCTCTGCTCCGGCGGCGGCCTCGTCCTCCCCGACGCCCCCTCCTGGCCCGCCGGGGACCCGCGGCAGATCCGTACGGCCATCGAGGAGCAGCAGGTCAGCGTGGTCCACACGGATCCGGCCGGCATCGGCTCCCTGGTGGTCGACGGCCCCCGGCCGCATGCCCGGGACCGCCGGACCGGCCCGCGGGCACTGCGTACCCTCCGGCTGGCCACCGTCACCGGCGACCGCCTCCACCTCGACGAACTCGACGCCCTGCACGCCCGCTTGCGGCCCGGCGTACGCGTCCTGAACGTCTACGGCCTCACCGAGACCGCCGGCGTGGGCACCGCCTTCGAACTCGCCCAGCTGACCGCCCCCGTGAGCGAACCGGAACGCCACTCCCTCCTCGGCACCCCCTTCGCGGGCTGCGCAGTCCGCTGCGAGGACGGGGAGATCCACCTCGTCCCCTCCGACGGCGGCGACGCGATACCCACCGGCGACCTCGGCCTGCTCCGCCCCGACGGCCTCCTGGAGTACGCCGGCCGGATCCGCCACCGGATCAGCCTCCCCGAAGGCCCCCTGGAGCCGCAGGAGGTGGAGGCCGCGATCCGTACCCACCCCGGCATCGGCGCGGCCGTCCTCGCCGAGATCGACAAGGACGGGCAGCGCCGGCTCGTGGCCTACGTCGCCCCGCCGCCGGGCGATCCGGCCTGGGACGCCTCCGCCCCGCTCCCCGCCATCCACGAACTGCGCAACCACCTGGCCGGGATCGTCCCCAAGGACATCTCCCCGCAGATCCTCGTCCGGCTCCGCGCCCTGCCGCGCACCCGGGGCGGCCAGGAGGACCGCACCGCCCTTCCGCTGCCCTCGCAGCCGGGCTCCGGCCGGCCCGCGCCGAACGGCGTCAAGTTCACCCCGGGCGCCCCCACCGGAGCCCTCCCCGACGTCGGCGGCCTGCACGCCGGATGCCTGACGTTCGTCCTCGCGCTCGCGGCCCTGGTGTTCACCAACGTGGTCTGGCCGGGCTCCACGGACCTCTCCGCCGTGCCCAACCCCTGGGCGGCCCTCTTCGTCGTGCTCTACCTGGCCGAATGCCTGTCCTTCGGCGCGGGGATCGCCTTCCTCCTCACCGGCTACCGGCGGATGGTCCGCCGGGAGCGCGACCGGCCCGGCGGCTGGACCCGGGCCGCCCACCTCGCGACGTCCTACCTGTTGCTGGCCTGGTGGCCGCAGGACAACGCCTACCGGCTGGCGGCCAAGCACGACTGGCCGCTCCAGGCGCTGCTCGTCTACGCCTTCAACATCCCGCTGATGATCGCCGCCTTCGTGGTGGCCCGCCACCTCACCCGCAGGCCCGCCTCCCCCTTCGACTTCGAGGACCGCGACTGAATCAGGGCCCGCTTCACCGCGCGGCCCCGGTCGGGCCGAACATCGCCCCGACCGCCCGCGCCCCCGACCGCACCAGCTCCTCGGCCGCGTCCAGCGCCTCCGCGCTGTGCGCGGCCACCAGCACCCCCAGCCAGGGCGCCGGTTCGAAGGCCGCCGTCGGGATCGCGGGCACGAACACCGCCCCGGACTCCGCGCAGCCCCACGCCAGCTCCCCGCACAGCTCCGCCAGCTGGGCCTCCGGCAGCCGCGCCCCCAGCTCCACCCGGTCCACGACCCGTACGAGATGCCCCGCGCCCCGCAGCACATCGAGCCGGGCCGCCACCATGAAGGCCACCGAGGGCCCGGTCAGCCGCAGGTTCGTCTCGGTCGGCGCCAGGCGGCCCGTACCGTCCGCGACGAAGTCCACGTCGAACCAGCCCCGGTAGCCGGAGGCCGCCAGCTCCCCGCCGACGGCCGCCCCGAACGCGAGCAGCGGCCCCTCCGCCGACGCGGGCACCGCCCCGGGGCCCACGGTGGCGCCGCCGTAGCAGCCGTCCACCACGTCCATCCGGGCCGCCCCCACCGTGTGCACCCGGCCCGCCTCGTCCACGAAGCCGTCGTACGTCAGATCCCGCGGGCCGTCCCCGTCCGCCGCCGGGCCGTCCACGTACTCCTCCACCAGCAGCGGCCCGCGCGGCAGCCGCCGCAGCACGGCGCGCGCCCCGCCCGCCGCCCGGACCTGCGCGGCCGTCACCACCGTGGTGCCCGAACCGCCGACCCCGTGCTCCGATTTCAGCACCGTACTCTCGCCCGCCCGGGTGCGCGCCGCCAGCAGCCGCACCGCCGCCCACCGGGACGCGGCCCGCCACTGCCCCGGCAGCACGATCCCCGGATGCCCGCCGCCCGCGAGGATCCGCTCGAACAGGCCGTGCGCCGCGTACTTCGACTCGTACCGCAGCTCCCCGGGCCGCCACGGCCGGCCCGCCAGCTCACCGAACGGCCGGGTCCGCCCCCACGGTACGAGGGGTTGCGCGGCCCCGGTCAGCCGCGCGGCCAGCGCAGGCCGGGCGCGGACCGCCTCGCACAGCCCCGGGCCCCGCTCCAGCAGCCCGTCGTACACCTCCAGCCCGGTCCAGCCGAGCTGCCGGCAGACCAGCTCCGTCCAGGCCGCCGGGACGGGCCGGGGGAGGACCAGGGCGGCCGGGTGGGGGCTGTAGAAGGCGGCCAGGCAGGCGTAGTGGTGCGCGGCCGGCTGCTCCCCGGCCAGGGAGGGGTCGGCGAACTGCGCGTTGTACTCGGCGACGTTGCCGATGTGCACGGCGGGCCGCCCGCCGGTCCAGGCCCGCGCCCAGTCGGCGAGCGGGGCGGGAGCCGTCTCGAAGCGGACGAGGGGCGGGGGCGCGACGGGCTCTCCGGCGGCAGGGCGGGGCGGGACCTGAGTCGCGCCCATGGCCCGGTAGAAGCCGGTCGCGTACGGGTCGGAGTCGATGACCAGCCGGCGCACGCCCAGCCCGGCGGCCCGGCGCAGCACGTCACGGTAGAGCAGCCGGCCCACACCCCGCCCGATCGCGGAGGGTTCCACGAAGAGCAGCCCCAGCTGCGCGGTCGGGGCCGTGCCCTCCAGCGAGGCCAGCCCCAGCACCTGCCCCCGCGCGTCCTCGGCCACCACGATCCGGCGGGCCGTCACCTCCCCGGGGCGGATCAGCAGCTCCGGCGCGCACGCGGCCAGGAAGGCGTCGTCGTACCCCCAGTGCGCCTTCGACCTCATCACGAGCCCGGTCAGCGCCCCCGCCTCGGCCGCCCGCGCGGCCCTGACCTCCAGCAATTGCCGACCTCCCCATGGTCCGCGGGAGGGCCGTGCGATAGATTCGGCCTCCCCACGGCTCGTATCTTCCCACTCACCCGGAGACAGGCTTCTCAATGAGCGACATCATCAACGGACTTGGCCGCACGAGCGCCTACGGCGCCCTCGGTCTGGTCCTGCTGATCCTCGGCATCGTCCTCGTGGACGTGCTGACGCCCGGGAAGCTCCCCAAGCAGATCTGGGAGGAGCGCAACCGCAACGCGGCCCTCTTCCTCAGCTCCGCGCTGCTCGGCATCGGCGGGATCGTCTTCACCTCGATCTGGACCACGTACGACGACTTCGGCAAGGGCCTGCTGTCCACGGCGGCCTTCGGAGTGCTCGGTCTGATCCTGATGGCGGTGGCCTTCCTGGTCCTGGACCTGGCCACGCCGGGCAAGCTCGGCGCCATAGTGGTCGACCCGGATCCGCACCCGGCGGTGTGGGTCTCCTCCGCCTGCAACCTGGCCGTCGCCGCGATCGTGGCCGCCTCGATCGCCTGACGCGCGGCACCCCGCGCCGTAGTCCGAGAGCGCCGCTCCGTCAGGGAAGCGGCGCTCTCGGCGTATCCGGTGCTCCGGGGGCCGGGGGCCGGGGACCGCGGGCCGGGGGTGTACGGGGATCAGGCCAGGCCGAGCGCGAAGACCGCGAACCCGGCCGCCAGCACCCCCGCCACCGCCCTGCGTACGACGGGCGACCCGCGCCGGGAGCCCCTTCCGCGGATCGGCGGCGCTTCGAACCGGCGGGTGTACCGGGCGATGACCACCAGCAGCAGCGCGAACACCGGCATCCACGCGGCGCGCGCCACGAGCCAGCCGACGGTCTCCGGCGGCGTCGTCAGCCCGGCCAGCGCGCCCGCGAAGGAACCGGGCACCGCCGCCGCGAGCATGGCCGTCTGGTGCCAGCACAGGATCGTCATCGCGCTCAGGTTGACCACGACCACCGGAGCCCACAGCGCGGGCCGGGCCAGCAGCCGCGCCAGGCGGTCGCGCAGCAGGATCGTGGCGCCCGACTGCGCGGCGGCCAGGGCCAGTACCAGCAACGAGGGCGGGTGCGAGTTGGTGCGCTCTGCGCCCGGTACGCCGACCATCGAGGCCGGGTAGTGGAACACCGCGAGCAGCACCGCGAAGAGCAGCGCCCCGCCCGCCGCCAGCAGCCACGCGCCGCGCCGGGCGATACGGCCCTCGCCCCAGGAGACGCCCAGCTGGTAGGCGAACAGCCAGCCCGGCAGGATGTTCAGCACCGCGAGCCAGGACGGCATCGAGGCGGCGAGCGGGCCGTAACGCAGCAGGTCCACCACGGCCACCGAGGCGAGCAGCGGGGCGGCCGCCCAGCCGCCGAGCCGCTGGGCGGCCCGGACGCAGTACGGGGTGAGCGCGGTGACCACCACGTACACGCCGACGAACCACAGCGGCTGGATCACCAGGGTCGCGCCCGTGCGCAGCGTCGCCTCGGGCACGCCCGCCGCGTACAGCAGGGGTGCGGTGACGGCCCAGACGGCGGTGACGCCGAGTACGGGGCGGCCGAGGCGGACGATCCGGCCCTTGAGCCAGGAGCGGGACGAGCCGGGGCGGCGCCGGTAGGAGAGCGCGGAGGCGTAGCCGCCGACGAGGAAGAAGATGCCGAGCATCTGGAGGACCCAGCTCGCCGGGGCCAGCGCCCCGAAGGCGGAGAGCGGGCTGGCGTTGTGCAGGCCGCCGTCGGGGTCGAGGGTGAAGCCGCCGAGCAGCCAGTGGCCGGTGGGTACGGCGAGCAGCGCGAGGGCGCGCAGGCCGTCGACGGCGCGGTCGCGGTGGGCGGGGGTGCGGCGGTCGATGCGTGCGGCGGTGGCCCGCAGCCGGTCGGGGGTGCTGAGGTGGGTGGGGTGTGTGAGGCGGGTGGGGTGTGTGGGGCGGGTGGTGTTCATCGGGTGTCGCCCTTTGCGATCGCGGCGAAAGCCGTCAGGGAACGGGTGCCGGGGGCGAAGTAGCCGGTGTGGCCCTGGACGTCGTCGGCGGGCACCGGGCGGGCGCCGAAGGCGGCCGAGGTCGGGTCGGCGCCGTGGCCGAGCCCGGCGAAGCGGACGTTCGGGACGTCGGCTATCCAGTCCGAGGGCCCCCGGGCCGCCCACACCCGGGCACCGGTGCGCAGACCGGCGGCGGTGGCCGCGCGCATGCCGGGGGAGCCGAGGGCGACGAGGTCGGAGGCGTCGGTGTCGTGCGCGGCGAGGCCGCAGACCACCGAGCCGTAGCTGTGGCAGAGCAGCACCGGGTCCGGCGCGCCCACCGCGTCCAGCCCGGCGGTGAACCGGGCCAGCCGGGGCGCGGCCGCCTCGGCCAGCCGGCCGTCGGCCGCGTCCAGGCCCACGCCGACCGGGGTGGTGTAGCCGGTCCACGCGACGACGGCCACGTCCGGCCCGGCCGCCGCCCGCAGCGCGCGGGCCATCCCGGCGGGGCCGGTGTACGGGCGGCGGCGCGGGGCGTCGTGGTGGGTGGCGTCGTTGTCCGACCCGGGTACGACCACGGCGACGTGCGCGGCCCGGCCCAGATCCCCGAACACCTCGGCCACCTGGCCGCGGCCGCGCGGGTCGAAGGCGAGGATCTGCCGGTCGGGGGCGGCGAGGGAGGCGTAGCGCGGCTCGCCGGTGGCGGCGACGGCGATGCGGTTGGCCTCGTACCGCAGGGGGAGCGGGGCCCCGTCCAGATTCCCCACCACCAGCGGATGACGGCCTACCAGTACCTCGCTCGCTTCCTCACCCAGCCCGGCGAAGAACCGGGCCACCTCGGCGGGGGCCGCGGTTTCCGGATCGGGCAGCGGACGCCCGGCCACGGAATCGCCCCGCCAGGCGGCGGCCCCCGGCGGCGGCCCGCTGACCACGCCCTGCCGCTCCCCGGACGCCCACCCGGCGGTCCCCCCGACAACGGCCACCGCCAGCACAGCGCTGACCACCGTCCTCCCGATGCGGCGCATGCCCCTTCTCCTCTCCTCGTGACGAGGGGGAAGGTAGAAACCCGACACCACGACACACGTCGCACCAGGGAGCCAAGTCGCATGTCATACCCCGGTAGGGGGTGGAGGAGCCAACAGCCGTCGCCGGCGGCGCAGGGGGGTAACCCGGTTACATCGCGAGGGGGATTGGTGGCAGGGTGAACGCATGGGGGAGCGATGAGAACGCGACAGAAGGGCCCCGGTGCCCCGGAGCCGCAGGAGCCGTGGAACGAGGTCGTACCGGGACTGTGGATGGGCGGCCACTACTGGACCGACGCCACCGGAACCGACCACCCGGTCGTCGTGGAGCGGCAGTTCGACCTCGTCATCAGCCTGTACACCCGCCCGGGACACGGCCCCGCGCCGGGTGTCGAGCACCTGGTCGCGGAGATCCCCGACGGTCCGCTCGACGCCGGGCAGCTCCGTACCGTCCAGGACCTCGCCGCCGTCGCCGTCCGGGCCCTGGGCGAGGGACGCACCGTCCTGGTGCGGTGCCACGCGGGATTCAATCGCTCCGGGCTTGTCGTGGCCCAGGTGCTCATCGGGCAGGGCCGGGACGCGGTGCGGGCCGTCGGGGCCGTGCGGGCCGTGCGGTCGGGGCGGGCGTTGAGTAATCCGGTTTTCGAGGACTACCTCGGGACCGGGCTGGACGTCGCACGGCTCCTCAGCGAGCTGGAGGCGCCCGCGTGAGCGGACAGCGGTGGGGCGGGGGTCACGGGGAGTCGCCCGGGCGGACCAGGCCCGCTTCGTAGGCGAAGATGACCGCCTGGGCGCGGTCGCGCAGGTCCAGTTTGGCCAGGACGCGGCCGATGTGGGTCTTCACGGTCTGCTCCGCCAGGACCAGATGGGCCGCGATCTCCTGGTTCGACAGCCCGCGCGCGATCAGTTCCAGTACCTCCGTCTCGCGCGGCGTCAGCCCTTTCAGCCGCAGCGACGGGTCCTTGCGCGGCGCCGGCCGCTGCTGCACGAAGTCCGCGATCAGGCGGCGCGTCACCGAGGGCGCCAGCAGGGCCTCGCCCGAGGCGACCACCCGTACCGCCGCGATCAGGTCCGCCGGCGGCGCGTCCTTGAGCAGGAAGCCCGAGGCGCCCGCGCGCAGCGCCTCGTAGACGTAGTCGTCGATGTCGAAGGTGGTCAGCATCAGCACCTTCGGCCGGTGCACCACCCCGGGCGGCGGATCGAGGAGTTCCCGGGCGGCCGTCAGCCCGTCCATCTCCGGCATGCGTACGTCCATCAGCACCACGTCCGGGTGCGCCGACCGGGACACCAGGAGCCCCTGCCGCCCGTCGGGGGCCTCGCCCACCACGTCGATGTCCGCCTGCGCCGAGAGCAGGGCCGCGAACCCCGCCCGCACCATGGCCTGGTCGTCGACGATGACCACGCGGATGGTCAACTGCTCTCCTCCGTCTTCCCGTTCGGATCGATGGCCGCCATGTCGCCTCCGGCGGACAGCGGCAGCCGGGCGGCCACCCGGAAGCCGCCGTCGGGCAGCGGACCGGTGTCCAGCGTGCCGCCGGTCAACCGTACGCGCTCCCGCATCCCCACCAGCCCGTGCCCCGTGCCCGCGCTCTCCACCTCCACCACGGCGTCCCGCGCGGGCCCGTTGACCACGAGCACCAGCACCTCGCCCTGGCCCGAGCCCTCCCCCTCGCCCTCGTCCACCGTCACCGAGACCCGCGTCGCCGCCCCGGGCGCGTGCCGCACCACATTGGCCAGCGCCTCCTGCACGATCCGGTACGCCGACAGGTCCACCGCCGGCGGCGCCACCCCCACCGCGGCCGCCGCCAGGGACAACTCCACCGGCTGCCCGGCCCGTACGGTCGCCTCCACCAGCTGCTGGAGCCGCCCGATGCCCGGCTGCGGGGCCAGCGCGGCGCCGTCACCACCGCCGTTCGCGCCGCCGCCGTTCGCCCCGTCACTGCGCAGCACCGTCAGCAGCCGCCGCATCTCGCCCAGCGACTCCCGCGCGCTCGCCGCGATCGCCGCGAACTCCTCCCGTACCGGCTCCGGCATGCCCGGCAGCCGGTACGGCGCCGAATCCGCCTGCACCGTGATCACCGACATGTGGTGGGCCACCACATCGTGCAACTCCCGCGCGATCCGCGCCCGTTCCTCCAGCAGCGTGCGCCGCGACCGCTCCGCCTCGCTGATCACCTCCTGCTCGGCGATCCGCTGCCGCGCGTCCCCCAGACCGCGCAGCGCGGCCGTCAGCGCCAGCACTATCCCGCTGAGCACGAAGAGCAGGGCGGCGGTGTCCGTGGAGCCCGACGGCCGGAAGAAGCCGAGGAAGGCCCCGAGCACGCCCGTCGCGAGCCAGACGCCCACCAGGGTCCGTACGGACTCGCGCAGCCCCAGGCAGGCCATCACCACGAGATAGCCGACGACGGTCATCGGCGGCCACGGCCAGGACTGCCCGCCCACCGTGTCGGCCTGCGTCAGCAGCAGCGCGCCCAGCGTGTCCGCGAGGAGTACGAGCAGCCACGCGGGCAGCGGCCGGGTCACGGCCAGCAGCAGCGGCACGGTCTGCGCCACGCCGAGCGCGCCCGCCCAGCCGCCGTCCGCGCCGTAGTCGCCGATGAGCACGGTGATCGTGACCGGCAGCAGGGTCGTCACGAAGATGCCGACGACGGCGTACGGGAGCAGCCGCTGCCAGGCCCTGGGCGCCTGTGCGAACAGGGGCTGCGCGGTCCGGTCCGGGGTGCGCAGGGCCGGGGCGAGCTGCGCCAGCGCGTCACCGGCCGCCCGGAGGCGGGACCGGCCGCGCGAGGGGGTCGGGGCTTCGTCGCTCATGATCGGTCCAGCCTATGCGGCGCACGGCCGGCCGGCGGGTATGGGTAGGCTGCCGTTCGTCGATCATGGGGAGCGGTGGGCATGGGCGGGGCGGCGGCGCTGGAAAAACTCCTGCCGGTACTGCTGGCCTTCGGCGGGGGCGTACTCCTCGCCCGCCGGGGGATCGTTCCGCCCGAGGCGTCCAAGGCGTTCTCGGACTACGCCTTCCTCTTCGCCGTCCCCTGCTACCTCTTCGGCAATATCTACGCCGCCGATCTCGCCGCCCTCTTCGACTGGCAGGCCATCGGCGGCTACGCGGGGGCGGCGGGGCTCGCCGCGCTGGCCGTTGCGGCGGGAGCGGTCGCGTACGGCCGCCGGGAGCCGCGGGAGGTCGCGCTGCGCGTGATGGCGGGCGTCCAGGTGAACACGGCCTACTTCGCCGTGCCCGTCTTCATCACCGTGTTCGGCACGGCGGCGCCGATCTTCCCGATCCTGCTCTTCCAGGTGTGCGTCCTGTCCCTGGTCGTCATCGCCCTGATGGAACTCGGCCGCCCGGACGCCGGCACTCCCACCGGCACCACCGGCCCGGCCCGGCGGCTCGGCCGCGCCCTCGGGGCCTCCCTCGCCACCCCGCTGGTCCTCGCCTGCAACGCGGGCATCCTGCTCAACCTGCTCTCGGTGCGCGTCCCCGCTGTACTCCTGGACGGGGCCGCCTTCGTAGGGGACAGCGCCTCCCCGGTGGCCCTGTTCGCCCTCGGCCTGCACCTCGGCGGGGCCGGGCTCGGGCTGCGGGACACCACCCGCGAGGAGCTGGCCCTGATCGGCTTCAAGTGCCTGGTGTTCCCGCTGCTGACCTGGGTGGTGTGCGGGGCGCTCGTCGGGGTCCGGGGCGAGTGGCTGGCGTACCTCGTCCTGATCGCCGCGATGCCGACCCCGCAGAACCTGTTCATCTTCGCCCAGCGCTACCAGGTGGGCGTGAGCCTCTCCGCCGCCCTGGTGATCAAGAGCTCCCTGCTGTCCCTCCTGCTACTGCCGCTGTGGCTCCAGACTGTGGTCCCATGACCGCCTCACCGATACCGCCGGTTGCCCCCTCGTCCACCTCGCGCAGGCCGCGGCCACGCGCGGCTGTACGCCGGGCGTGGTCACGTCGCCGCTGATCGTGGTCCCCTTCACCCTGTGGGCGCGGGGGCGGCTGCGGCGGGCCGGGGTGCTGCGGCCGACCCGGGTGCGGGACGTGGTGGAGGGGCTGGCGGTTGCCGCTGGGGCCACCGCGGCCTCGCACGCTGTCGCGCGCCGGGTCCGTCGCCGGTTCGGCTCCTCGTACGGTCGGCAGCCCGGGCCGTGCGCGGGCGCTCAGCCCGTCTTCGCCCCGGCGACCGCCTTCTCGTACAGCTTCCTGATGTCCGCGCCGAAGTACGAGCTGTAGGAGGTGTCCGGCCTGTCGCCGCCGGTCTTCCAGCCGCCGATGACCCCGACTACATCTCCGGTTCCGGTGCGCGCGTCGTAGCGGGTCAGGAACGGGCCGCCGCTGGTACCGCCGGGGTAGCCCGTGCAGTCGATGCGCAGGAAGGAGCCGGGGATCTTCGCGTCCCGGCTGGTGAACTTCGTCGTCCGGTTGACGCACACGCGCGGCCGCGCGGCGGAGGACGGGTGCCCGATCAGGGTGACCCGGGAGTGTGCGTAACCGGCCCCGGTGACCAGCCGGTTCCCGCCGACCACGTCCTGCACCCGGCGGCCGTTCGCCCCCGGCCCCACCTGCGCGAAGGCCACGTCGAGGGCGGCCGCCCGGTTCACGCCCTGGGAGCGGTAGCGCGGGTCGATCCAGACCTTGGACCGCTTGGCGGAGTCCCGGAGGACGGGGAACATGCCGAAGGGGCGCGGCTTGGCCCGGGTGTACTGCGGTACGAAGGCCACCTGCTGGGCGTCCGCGCCGAGCAGGCAGTGCGCCGCGCTGATGACGAGGTTGCGGCCGGGGGAGGCGACGACGCTCGCGGTGCAGAAGTAGGAGCCGCTGCCCTTGACGAGGAACAGCCGGCCGACGACGGGCACCCCGTTGAAGTCCTGCCCGACCCCGGGGCTCACGGCGGGCACCCGGGGTACGACGGGAGGCGCGGGCGGAGCCGGAGGCGCGGGCGCCGGCGGCGGCGAGACAGGCGGCGCGGGCGGGACAGGCGGCGGTGTCGGCTCCGGAGCCGGTGCCGCAGGCGGGTCCGAAGGGGCGGCCGGTGCCGAAGGGGCAGCCGGGGCAGCCGGCGCGGCCGGATCCCTCCGGGGCGGGACACGCGGCACCGGCGGTACGGACGGCAGCGGCGGCATCGGGGCGGCGGTGGCCATCCGCTCGGCGGTCCAGAAGGACTCCGCCTCCTTCGCCCCCCAGCGCCCGGCGGCGGCGGTCGCCGGACCGGGCGCGGGCCGCCCCGCCTCGGCCAGGGCCACCGGCCCCGCGGACACCAGCAGCAGCGCGGCCAGCGCGGCCATCGTCAACGTACGTCGCATGCGGGAGACTCCCTAAACGGCCTGGGGGAAACGGAAGAGCAGGTCCGGGTCGTAGGCGCGCCGGACCTCGCGCAGCCGGGCGAGGTTCGGGCCGTAGTGGGCCTCGCCCCAGCCGTCGAGCTTCGGATCGGTGTAGTTCTGGTACGCGCGCCCACTCGCCCAGGGGCGCAGGTCCTGCCAGAGCCCGTCGAGCCAGCCCTGGTGCCGGGCCACTTCCGCCGCAGAGGCGGAACCGGGCCAGTACACGAGGTACTGGGCGAGGAAGGCGCTGTCGCGGTGGACGAAGGCGGTGGCCCCGGCCGGCACCCGGTTCACGGCGCCCCCGCACACCCCGTCGAGCTGCACCACGCCGGTGCCGCCCCGGGGCGCCTCGGCCGCGTACCGGCGGACGGCCGCGAGCACCGCGCCGGCCGCCGCGTCCGGAAGCCCGGGGTCCGCCCAGAAGTCGGAGCGGGCGGCGTAGGAGTGCCGGCCGAGCCGCCCCCGGGGGTCGCGCCCCGGCAGCGTGCCCGGGAGGCGGCACTGCTCCGGGCTCAGATCCGCGCAGCCGGCCAGGGCCCGGACGGTGTCGGCGTGCGCGCGTACGACGGTCCAGCTGTCCCGGGGCGGTACGCCGACCAGATCGGCCAGCCGCGTCAACTGCCCCTCCAGCTCGGCCCGTCCGTCGAGGCAGAGCACCCGCACGGCGGGCGCCGGCGCCGGAGCCCCCGGCTCCGCCGAACCCGCCTCCACGGTGAACTCCACCTGGCTCCAGAACGGGTCCGGCAGCCCGCCCAGCCAGCGCTGCCAGCCGCGCAGGAGCTCCCCGGAGCGCGCGGCGGGCCAGTGGAGCTCGGCGAAGGCGCAGTCGGCGACCGGGTGCGTCCGGAAGCGGAATTCGGTCACCACGCCGAAGCGGCCGCCCCCGCCGCCGCGCAGCGCCCAGAAGAGGTCCGGCTCCCGGTCGGCGGAGACCTCGCGGACCCGGCCGTCGGCGGTCACCACCCGCGCCCCGGTGAGCCGGTCGGAGGTGGTGCCGTACGCCCGCGACGCCAGGCCGAGACCGCCGCCGAGGGTGAGCCCGGCGATGCCGACGGAGGGGCACAGCCCGGTGGGCACGGACCGGCCGTGCGCGGCGAGCGCGGTGTGCACGTCCCCGAGCCGGGCCCCGGCCCCGATCCGTACGCCGTCGCCGGGCACCCCCGCCCCGACGGACACGGCCGCCATCGCCCCGGTGTCGATGACGAGTGCGCCGGTCCGGGTGGACCAGCCGGCGTAGCTGTGCCCGCCGCCGCGCGCGACCACGGGGACCGCCGAGCGCCGGGCGAAGTCCAGGCAGACGGCCACGTCCGCCGCGTGCGCCGGATAGGCCACCGCGGCGGGGGAGAGGCTGTCGAAGCGCGGCTGGAACAGCCGGCGGGCCTCGGGGTAGTCGGCGTCCCCCGGGAGGACCAGCCGCCCGTCCATCCCGCGCGCCAGGGCGCCGTAGTCCGGGCCCCGGGCCGCCGCGCCGCCGGCGCCGAGGACGGCCGCGGCCGCACAGCCGAGTACGTGGCGGCGTGGGAGGCTCATGCCTCCTTCCTCCCACCGCCCGGCCCGAACCCCGCGCAGGCGGGTCCCAGGCACCGGGGGTTGCCCCCCGAACGGCGCACGGCGGAAACGGTTCGTTTCGTCCTACAAACCCACTGCCCCCACCCCGTACAGCCCCCTGCCGGGCGGTGCCCCCGCCGGGCCCGAGACCCGGTCGGCCGTCAGTTCTTGCGGGCCAGCAGGAAGGCCCGCGGGGAGGGTTCGGCGGACACCGGGGCGCGGAGCAGGCGGGCCGTCTCGGTGAGGCCCGCCCCGGCCAGCAGGTCGGCCATCACGCCGGGCGGGGTGCGGTACACGTCCAGGTCGACGGGATGCCCGAACGCCTCCTCCAGCCTGACCCGCTCGTCGCCCGCCTCGAAGGCGAGCAGGACATGCCCGCCCGGCGCCAGCACCCGGGCGAACTCCGCGAACAGCGACGGCAGTTCCGCGGGCGGGGTGTGCGGCGTCGAGTACCAGGCGAGCACCCCGCCCAGCACCCCGTCGGCCACGTCCAGCGCGGCCATCGACCCCACCTCGAACCGCAGCCCCGGATGGCTGCGCCGCGCCACCGCGACCATCGCCGGGGACAGGTCGACGCCGAAGGCCCGTACCCCGAGCCCGGCCAGGTGCGCCGTCACCCGGCCCGGACCGCAGCCGAGGTCGGCCACCGCCCGCCCGGCGCCGCCCGCCTCATCGCGTACGCACTCGGCGAAGGCCGAGAGCATCGCCCGGTCCAGCGGTCTCCCGTCCAGCTCCGCCCCGAGCAGCCGCGCGCAGTCGACGGCGACGGCGTCGTAGGACGCCCGTACGGAACTCAAGTACGAGGAGTCCGAGGGGTACGGGGAGTACGACGGGTGCGAGGAGGCTGTCATGCCCCTGAACAGTAGCCCGCCCGGAGCCCCGGCTCATCATCCGATCAGCGGATTGGGCAGTTCCGTCCACTGGTCGCCCGGAACCCCCGGACTCAGCCGCATCAGCGTGAGCGCCTTCGTCGGCAGCGGCCCGGTCAGCAGGGCCTCCGTATCGGCCGTGACCGGCAGGTCCGCCGCCTGCGCCAGGTCCTCCGCGAAGGCGTCCGCCGAGCCCGCCGTGGCACCGAGCGCCCCCGCCAGCAGCGAGCCGAACAGCTTGCGGCGCAGCAGGGTCACGTCGTCGTCGACGAGCCTGCCCGACAGCGGCGGCACCGGCACCCCGTGCTCCCGCAGCCGGACCGGGCTGATCCGGATGTCGGCGAGGTCGCGGTAGACCAGCCGTACCGGCGCGCCCGTGGGGGAGAGGACGACCAGGAGGTTCTGGCCATGGGCCTCCAGGGCCACCCCGAGCTCCAGCACCCGCAGGCACACCGACAGCGCCAGCCGGGCGAACTCGGCCCGCCAGGCGGCCGAACGGGCCGGCGGGTAGGAGGCCAGGGAGGCCACCGGAAGCACCCGCTCCCCGGCGGCGCTGTCCGCGTACACCTCGGGCCGCTCCCGCAGTACGGCCCCCAGCTCCGGGCTGTGCGCGGTGGCGGCGCCCAGGGTGCGGGTGATGTGCAGGCGGCCGTCGAGCCGTTCGGCCAGCCCCTGGGCGAAGGCGGACAGGGCCGCCGCCGTCTCGATGGAGTAGACCGAGATGTCCCGGACGGAGGAGGTCAGCCGGGCGCTGAGCGCCGTCTTGACGTGCGGGCCCCCGTCGGCGGGGGCCAGCGTCCGCAGCGCCATCAGCGGATGGGCGGCGAAGCCGGGCCGCAGCCGGTCGTGCCCCCGCATCCGCTCCTTGAGCACGTGCTCCGCCTGCCACGGGTGCACCGGGATCAGGATCCGCCCGCCCTCCCGCAGCTCTGCCGGCCACTCCCCGGTGACCAGGCACTCCTCGGCCCCTACGGCGGCCAGCCCGAGCCGGACCACCGGCGCGTGCTCGGGGGCGTACGCCAGCTCCTCGGCCACGGAGAAACCGGGACGGGACCGGCAGTTCGGGTGGTAGGGGTGGCCGTCGACCACCCGCTGCTCCCACTGCCACAGGGAGTCCGCCGGACCCTCCTCCCCGGCAGCCGCCCGGCCCGCCCGGCCCGCCCGGGACAGCGCCAGGGAGGCCGTGCTCCCGTCCAGCTCCGCCGCGAACCCCTCCCCGTGCGGTACGCCGAGCGCCCGTACGAGGGATCCGGCCCGGCGGTGCGGGCGGCCGTCGAGCAGCACCTCGTCCACGTACGCCGCCGTCGCGTACGGGTCCGGCAGCGGGCCCTCCAGCAGGCGCCCCCCGGCCAGCCGCAGCCTCAGGCCGTCGGCCGCCCGCTCCCGGCCGACGATCCAGGGCAGCGGCTCGTAGGCCAGGGCCCGCCACAACCGGGTCAGCACGGCCGCCCGGGCGCCGTCCAGCGCGGCGGCGTAGGAGGGCCCGAGCCCGGGCCGAAGATCGGCCAGTTCGGTGGCGACTGCTTTTTCGGCCCCGGAAGGGGGAAGGTTCATGCTGCGCTCCGGCATCGGAATATCGCTTTTCGGGATGATCAAGTAATCATTGCTGATACCGAAGATCACGGCTGGTGGTCGCGCCCCGCGCGCCTCCGCCGGCCACCGGATGGACCGAATGGAACCAGTGGACCTCAACGCCGCCGCCGACGCCTACGCCGCCACCCCGCTGCTCAACTGCCTCCTCCGGGAGGCGGCCGAGCCGCAGCGGCCCGACGGCCCGGCCGATCCCCGCGTACACCGGCTGCGCGGCAGCGGACGGCTGCTGCGCGTGCACGGCGGGCGCCGCCCCGAGCGCCCGGAACTGCGCACCTCGGACGGCTGGCACCCGCTCAGCCACAGCGAACTGGTCAAACTGGTCTCCGACGAGCTGCGCCGCTACACCGGCGTCACCAACGACGAGCTGCCCGTCGAGATCGACGACAGCCGCGACGCGATCGCCGCACTGCTGCGGGCCCGCACCGCCGCCGAGCCCCCGGAGGACCCGTACCTGCGCTCCGAGCAGTCCCTGGTCATGGGCCATCCGCACCACCCGGCCCCGAAGTCCCGGGGCGGGGCCCCGGCCGGGAGCTGGCTGCCGTACGCGCCGGAGGCGCACGCCCGGTTCCCGCTGGTGTTCCTGGCGCTGCGCGAGGACCAGGTGGTGGAGGAGGGCGGTCCGGCCGCCGCCGAGGCCCTGGACTCCCTGGCCGAGCTCCTGGACGGGCCGCGCGCCCCCGCCGGCTACCGGCTGCTGCCCGCGCACCCCTGGCAGCTCGACCTGGTGGCCGAGCGGCCCGCCGTCCGCGAGGCGTTCGCCGACGGGCGGCTGCTGCGCCTCGGCGAGAGCCGCCGCCCCGCCTGGCCCACCGCCTCGATCCGGACCTTGTACGTACCGGAGTACGCGGCGGAGCGCGCACCGGACGCGGCGGCCGACCTCTTCGTGAAGTTCAGCCTCGACGTCCGCATCACCAACGACGTGCGCCGGCTGTGGCGGCACGACCTGCTGAAACTGCGCCGCACCGACGCGGCCGTCGTGGCCGGGTTCGCGGCGCTGCGCCGCGACGGGGTCTCGCAGGCGGCCTGGCTCGGTGACCGCGGCTACCGCACCGCCGCCTTCGCCTTCGAGGAGCTGGCCGTCCTGGTCCGCGACGGCCTGCACGCCCACACCCGGCCCGGCGCCACCCCGCTGCTGGCGGCGGGGCTCGCGGAGGGCTACCCGGGCAGCCCGCCGGCCGGTGCGGCCGACCCGCTCCGCTGGTGGCGGGCCTATCTGCGGCAGGTGGTGCCGCCGGTGCTGGAACTCTTCGCGCGGCACGGCGTCGTCCTGGAGGCCCACCTGCAGAACACCCTGGTCGCGGTCGACGCGGAGGGCATGCCGGTGCAGGCCCTCTTCCGGGACGCGGAGGGCGTGAAGCTCCTGTCCGAGCTCGCGCGGGAGGACGCCTGGCAGCGGCTCGTCTACTGCCTGGTGGTCAACAACCTCACCGAGATCGCCGGGGCGCTGGCCGGTCGGTATCCGGACATCTCGCCGTTCCTGTGGCCGGCCGTACGGGAGGAACTGCTCCGCTACCGGGACACCCGCGGGCTGCCCGAGATCACCGCGCTGCTCAGCGCGCCGGACCTGCCGGCGAAGACGAACCTCCTGCTGCGGTGGACGCGGGCGGACGGCGCGGACGCCCGCTACCAGCCGCTGCCGAACCCCCTGGCGGGCTGACCCGGGCGGGGGCCGCGCGGGGGCCTGTAGGCCGGGGCGGGGGCGCATATGCGGGGCGGGGTGCGGAATCGGCCAAGGTGGGCGGCCTGCCTTCACCTAAAGGTATAGACCAATGCTAGGTTGGTCGGGCAGACCGCGCAGTCCTTGACCACCCGTCAGAGGCGTCAGAGGAGAAGCCATGCCCTCCCCTTCGCGGGATGGCGGCCCGGCCGCCATGCCCAAGTACCAGCGGATCGCCGCAGCGCTGCGCCGCGAACTCGAACGCGCCGCCCACACCCCCGGCGGCCGGCTGCCCTCCGAGCGCACCCTCGCCGCCCGCTACCAGGTCAACCGGCAGACCGTCCGGGCCGCCCTCCAGCACCTGCGCGAGGACGGCCTCGTGGTCACCGGCCGACGCGGCAGCCGCCCGGCCGCCCCCGCCGCGGCGGCCGTGCCGGTGGCGGCCGCCGGCCCCCTGGCCTCCGTACCGGCCCTCACCCGCAGTTGGGTGGCCCTGGACACCGCCCCGCCCCCGCTCGCCGCGCTCCTCGGCATGTCCGCCGCCGACCGCACGCTGGTGCGTCACCACCGCGAACGCGGCCGCACCGGCGCGACCCTGCGGCACGCCGCCACCTACGTCAGCCCGCGCGCCGTCGCCCGCAGCCCCGAGCTGGCCGCCTGCCGCGACCGGGCCGCGTACGGCCGCGAGGAGGAACCGGCCCCGCTGCGGCGCTGGCTCGACCGGGCCGCGGCGGCCGGCCGGGTCGCCGAGACCATCACCATGACCCGTACCACCCACCCGCCGGCCCCCTCACCGGCCTGCGGGCTCACGGTCCGCCGCACGGTGCACGACACCTCCGGGGCCCTGCTCGCCGTCACCGACCTGGCCTTCCCGACCTGGGACCGGCTGACCTTCCACCGGGACCCGGCGGCGGTGGGATTCCTCGTCACCTAGCCCCCTACGGCGGGCAGCGGTTCCGGGCGCGGTTCCGCTTCCGGGCGTGAGGTGGATCACCTTTGCGTTTGCTCCGGTGAAGGGCCGGGCATCGGCGCTGCTGGAGCGGAACCACGTCTCCCACCGCTGGTCGGCGGAGTCGTGGCGCACGCGGGCCGATCCCGTCCCGCTCCACGGCCCGCCGGCCCGTCCGGCGCGCGCCGTACCCCGTACGACTCGTGAGGTTCATGTGTCCACGCTCCAGGCCGAGCACGTGTACAAGGTGTTCGGAAGGAACCCCGACGAGAGCGCGGCAGCCGTCCGCGCCCTCGAAAGCGGCAGCGACCGCGACGAATTGCGCGCCGAAGGCGCCACGGCGGCGGTGATCGACGTCTCGTTCGAGGTCGAACCGGGCCAGATATTCGTCGTCATGGGCCTGTCGGGTTCGGGCAAGTCGACGCTGCTGCGCATGCTGAACGGACTGCTCGAGCCCACCTCGGGCCGCATCCTCTTCGGCGGCCAGGACCTCACCGGACTGAGCGCGCGCGAGCTGCGCGCCGTACGGTCCAAGAAGATCTCCATGGTGTTCCAGCACTTCGCGCTGTTCCCGCACCGCAACGTCCTGGAGAACGCCGGCTACGGCCTGGAGGTGCAGGGCGTGCCCCGCGCCGAACGCGAACGCCGGGCCGCCGAGGCCCTGGCCCTGTGCGGGCTCGAAGGCTGGGAGCAGTCCTGGCCCGACGAGCTCTCCGGCGGCATGCAGCAGCGCGTCGGCCTGGCCAGAGCCCTCGCCACCGACGCCGACCTGCTGCTGATGGACGAGTCGTTCAGCGCCCTCGACCCGCTGATCCGGCGGGACATGCAGGACCAGCTGCTGGAGCTCCAGCGCACCCTGCGCAAGACCATCGTCTTCATCACGCACGACCTCAACGAGGCCATGCGCCTCGGAGACGGCATCGCCGTGATGCGCGACGGCCGCGTGGTCCAGCAGGGCACCGCCGAGGACATCCTCACCCGCCCCGCCGACGACTACGTCGCCTCCTTCATCCAGGACGTGGACCGCTCGCGCGTGCTCACCGCCGACGCCGTCATGGACGAGCCCGACGCCGCCGCGGACACCTGCGACTGCCCGACCGTGCACCCCGACACACCGATCGCGGACCTATGCGCGGTCAGCGCGCGGGTCCCGCACGCCGTCGCGGTCACCGACGAGGAGGGCGCCGTCGTCGGCTCCGTCCCGCAGGACCGGCTGATCGCCTTCATCGGTGACGAGCAACGGCCGCCGATGGCCTGCGCGGAGGTGGCCGCCTGATGCCGCGTCTGCACCTCGGCGCCTGGGTCGACAGCGGTGTCGACTTCCTCCAGAGCCACCTGTCCTGGCTGTTCGACGCCATCAGCGCGGTCGTCACCGGCCTCTACGACGGCATCGACGCCGTCCTCTCCGCCCCCGCCCCGCTGCTCTTCGCGGGCATCCTGGCCGTCGGCGCCTGGTGGCTGCGCGGGCTGCTCGCGGGCCTGCTCGCCTTCGCCGGGTTCGCGCTCGTCGACTCCGTCGGCCTGTGGTCCGACGCGATGTCCACGCTGTCGCTGGTCCTCGTCGCGACCCTGGTCACCCTGCTGTTCGCGGTCCCGCTCGGTATCTGGGCCTCGCGCTCGGACCGGGTGAGCGCCGTGCTGCGGCCGGTCCTGGACTTCATGCAGACCATGCCGGCCATGGTCTACCTCATCCCCGGCATCATCTTCTTCGGCGTGGGCGTCGTCCCCGGCATCATCGCCACCATCATCTTCTCGCTGCCGCCCGGCGTCCGGATGACCGAGCTGGGCATCCGCCAGGTCGACGGGGAACTGGTCGAGGCCGCCGAGGCGTTCGGCACCACGCCGCGCGACACCCTCGTACGCGTCCAGCTGCCGCTGGCCCTGCCGACCATCATGGCGGGCATCAACCAGGTCATCATGCTGGGCCTGTCCATGGTCGTCATCGCCGGCATGGTGGGCGGCGGCGGCCTCGGCGGCGCCGTCTACCGGGCCATCGGCAATGTCGACATCGGCCTCGGCTTCGAGGCGGGCATCTCCATCGTCATCCTCGCGATGTACCTCGACCGTATGACGGGCGCCCTCGGCCGTCAGGTCTCCCCGCTGGGCCGCCGTGCCCTCGCCAAGGCGCAGTCCGCCGCCGCGGGCGCGGCCCGCGTGTGGAACCACCGTCCCCAGCCCGCCCACGCCCTCGCGGGGGCCGTCGTACTGGCCCTGGTCGCGGGCGGCCTCGGCACCTTCGGCGGCGGCGCCGCCGAGGACGGCCCGACCGGCGCCGAGAACGTCGGCAAGGGCCGCACGGTGTCCCTGGGCTACATCCCGTGGGACGAGGGCATCGCCTCCACCTTCCTGTGGAAGGAGCTCCTGGAGCGCCGCGGCTTCAAGGTCGACGCCCGCCAGCTGGAGGCCGGCGCGCTGTACACCGGGCTCGCGGGCGGCCAGATCGACTTCCAGACCGACGCCTGGCTCCCCGTCACGCACGCCCAGTACCTGGAGAAGTACGGCGACAAGCTGGACGACCTCGGTTCCTGGTACGGCCCCACCTCGCTGGAGCTGTCCGTGCCCTCGTACATGAAGGACGTGCGCTCGCTGGCAGACCTCAAGGGCAAGTCGGACCGCTTCAAGGGCCGCATCATCGGCATCGAGCCGAGCGCCGGGGCCATGTCCATCCTCAAGGACAAGGTCCTCAAGGAGTACGGCCTGGAGGGCGAGTACAAGGTCGTCGACGGCTCGACGCCGGGCATGCTCGCCGAACTGAAGCGCGCCTACGAGCGCAAGGAGCCCGTCGCGGTGGTGCTGTGGTCGCCGCACTGGGCGTACTCCACGTACGACCTGACCAAGCTGGAGGACCCGAAGGGGGCCTGGGGCAAGGGCGACGGCATCCACACCCTGTCCCGCAAGGGCTTCGCCTCCGACGAGCCGGAGGTGGCCGAGTGGCTCCGCTCGTTCAAGCTGACGGAGGAGCAGCTGACGGGCCTGGAGGCCAAGATCCAGGAAACGGGCAAGGGCAAGGAGCAGCAGGCGGTCCGCGCGTGGCTCAAGGACCACCCGGAGATCACGACTCCGGCCTCCTGACCCCGAGGTCTCCCAGCCCCACCCCACCGGCCGCGCCCGAAGAGCCCCCGAGCTCTCCGGGCGCGGCCGGTCTGTTGTGCGCGGGGGCTGCCGGGCGTTACGGCTTCGGGTCGGGGGGTGGGGTCGCGGCGCGGACGAGGTTCTGTTCCAGGCGTTCCAGGGTGCGCAGGGATTCCGCGCGCTCCGCCTCCGAGAGGCCCGCTGTGGAGATGTCCTCCAGCTGGCTCCACACCCGCTCGACCTCCTGCCGCAGCGCCTGGCTCGCCGCCGTCGGCTCGATGATCGAGACCCGCTTGTCGGTGGGCGACGGGCGGCGGCGGACGAAACCGGCCTGTTCCAGGCGGCGGACCGTGCGGGTCATGGTGGCCGCGTCGGAATCCATCAGGCGCACCAGGTCGATCTGCCGCTGCGCGCCCAGCTCCCACAGGTGCATCATCACCAGCTCCTGCCCCGGGTGCAGCCCGATCCGCCGCAGGAGCTGCCCCGCGTACATCCGGTGCAGCCGGGCCAGCCGGAAGATCGCGTGGCTGATCGGACCGCTGCCCGCCGCGCCCGGTACCGGGACGGTGGGCGACTGCGCGCCCGCTTCTGGGGTTCCTTCGGCTTCCGGGCTCGGCCGTGGCATCTGATCCTCATTCCGCTGCTTGGACAGCATGATTCTAGCCCGGCGGCGGGCTGCGGGTCCGCCGGTCTCTCCGTGGTGCGTGCGTATGCCCAGCTCGGAGGCGATTGCGAGGGTGCGGGGGAGGGGGGCGGGAATGGACCGGGTGGGTTTACTGTTCAGACAAGTGATTTACTTGTTCGGACAGGCAATCGCCGCCTCCGACCCCGCCCGCCGGGGTTCGCAGCGGCCCCCACCCACCCCAGGAGCCCAGCCATGACCACCGCATTCGACCCGATCGTCCTCGGCGGCCGCACCCGCCTCGCGAACCGCCTCGTGATGGCGCCGATGACCCGCAGCCGCGCCTACGGCCCCGGCGCCGAGCCGACCGCGCTGATGGCCACCTACTACGCCCAGCGCGCCGCCGCCGGCCTGATCGTCACCGAGGGCATCCAGCCCTCCGCCGTCGGCCAGGGCTACCCCGACACCCCCGGCCTGCACACCCCCGGCCAGGTCCGTGCCTGGCGGACGGTGACCGACGCCGTGCACCGCGAGGGCGGCGTGATCTTCGCCCAGCTGATGCACACCGGCCGCATCGGCCACCCGAGCCTGCTGCCCGACGGACTGACCCCGGTCGCCCCCTCGGCGGTGGCCGCGCAGGGCCGCGTATTCACCCATGAGGGCCCCAAGGACTACGTCACGCCCAAGGAGCTGACCGACGCGGAGATCCGCCGGACCGTCACCGACTTCGCCGACGCGGCGCGCAACGCTGTCGAGGCCGGCTTCGACGGCGTGGAGATCCACGGCGCCAACGGCTACCTCCTCCACCAGTTCCTCGCCGACAACACCAACCACCGCACCGACGCCTGGGGCGGCTCCACCGAAGGCCGCATCCGCTTCGCGGCCGAGGTCGTCACCGCCGTGGCCGAGGCGATCGGCGGCCACCGTGTCGGCCTGCGCATCTCGCCCGGAAACCGGTACAACGACATGACCGAGGACAACCCGGGCGAGATCTACGGAGCCCTGCTCGACCGGATCGCCGGCCTGGACCTGGCCTACCTGCACCTGATGGAGGGCCCGGACCGCTCCCTGACCGCGCGGCTGCGCTCGGCGTGGCCCGGCACCTTCGTCCTGAACCCGTTCACCTACCCCGAGGTCACCGGCCCCGACGCGCTCAAGCTCATCGAGGACGGCAGCGCGGACGCCGTCGCCTACGGCGCCCTGTTCCTGGCCAACCCGGACCTGCCCCGACGGCTCAGCGCCGGCGGCCCGTTCAACACCCCGGACCAGTCCACCTTCTACGGCGGCGACCACAAGGGTTACACCGACTACCCCACCCTGACGATCTGAGCCCAGCCCCCGCCGAAGCCCTCACCCCGCACCCCCCTACGGGAGTACTCCATGTCCCACGCCATCACCTTCTCCGCGTACGGCTCGCCCGACGTCCTCCAGCTGTCGGAGGTCACCCCGCCGGAGCCCGGCCCCGGCCAGGTCCGCATCCGGGTACGGGCCGCCTCCGTGAACCCGCTCGACGTGAAGCTCCGCTCCGGCCTGATGGCCGCCGCGGCCCCGGCCCGCTTCCCCGTGATCCCCGGCCTCGACGCCGCCGGTGTCGTGGACGCCGTCGGTGAGGGGGCCGGAGCGGCGGTCGGCGACGAGGTCCTCGGCTCCGCGGTCGGCGGCGCCTACGCCGAGTACGCGCTGCTGGACCGGCCCGTGGCCAAGCCGGAGGGCATGCCGTGGGAGCTCGCGGCCTCCCTGGTCACCGTCGGCCGCACCGCCGCCCGGGTCCTGGGGGAGCTGGGCGTGGAGCCGGGCCAGACCCTGCTCGTCCACGGCGCGGGCGGCAGCGTGGGCACGCTCGCCGTACAACTGGCCACCGCCCGCGGCATCACCGTGATCGGCACGGCGGGCGAGCGCGACCTGGAGCGCGTCACCTCGTACGGGGCCACCGCCGTCCGCTACGGCGACGGCTGGGCCGAGCGCGTACGGGCCGCCGCGCCCCAGGGGATCGACCGCGTCCTCGACGCCTCGGGCGCGGGTGTCCTGCCGGACTCGGTCGCCCTGACGGGCGCCAACGCCCATGTCCTCACCATCGCGGACCTGAACGCCGCCCAGCACGGAGTCCGTTTCAGCGCGGGCGGGCCCGCCGCCCCCGGCGAGGACTCGTTGCCGCAGCTGGTCCGGTCCGCGGCCGCAGGCCACCTCGCCCTCCCCGTCTGGCGCACGTACCCCGTGGCGGAGGCCGCGGCCGCCCACCAGGCCCTGGAATCCCACCAGAACCAGGGCAAGATCGTCCTCGCACCCTGACCGATCCGGGCCGGCCGCCCCGCCCACGCCGACGGGACTCAGCGTGACGCGGTCGTCGCCTCCGTGGTCGGGGCCGGGTCCGGGCCCGCACCCGCACCCGCACCCCAGGCCCCCGCGCCCGAGCCCGCCCACGGGCCCGGGCCGCGGGAGTCGGCCGCGGTGACGCCCGTGCCCGGCCCCTCCGCCGTCCCCGGCCGTACCGGCCGAAGGCGGTAGCCTCGGCGTCATGGCGGCCGTCTCGGTGATGGTCGCGGCCCTGCTCCTGGTCGCCGGGCGCGCCCACCCGGTGGCGGTGCTCGCGGACATCCGGGCCCTCGGCACGGTGGTGAACCTGACCACCCCGCAGACACCGCACTTCCCGCTCGGCCTGGTCGTCGCCCTCTACTCGGCGGTGCGCTTCACCCGCCCCGCCGTCGCTGCGGCGGCCATGGCCACGGCCCTCCCGCTGGTCCCGGCCAGCACGGCTGGCCCCTGCCCTTCTGATGGTCCCGGCCAGCACGGCTGGCCCCTGCCCTTCTGATGGTGGGGGCTGGCCGGGAACGCGGTGGCCACCCTCCTGCCCGTCGGCGCGGCCGTGGTGGTCAGGCACCGCCGGCGGGAGGCCGACGCCCACCGGCTGCTGCTCGCAGACCGGGCGGTGGCCGCGGAGCGCCGCCGGATCGCCCGCGAGCTGCACGACTTCGTCGCCCACCACATCACCACCATGCAGCTGATGGCGGGCGGCGCACGGGCCAACCTGGCGTACGACCCCGAGGCGGCCCGCGAAGCCCTCGTCAGGCACGAGCGCGTCGCCCTCCAGGGCGGCCCTGGACGCCGCCCCGGCGGCCAGCGGCGGCTTCCGGGTGGCGGCCCGGATCCCCCTGCCGGTACCGGGCGCGGTGGCGGGCGGGAGAGAGGGCCGGCACGGATGATCCGCGTGCTCATAGCCGACGACCAGCCGCTGGTCCGGCGCGGACTGGCCCTGATCCTCGGCCCGGACCCGGAGTTCGAGGTGGTCGGCGAGGCCGAGGACGGCGCCCGCGCGGTGGAACTGGCCCGGGAGCTGCCCCCCGACGTGGTCGTCATGGACATCCGTATGCCGGTCCTCGACGGGGTCCGGGGACCGAGGAACTCGCCCGCGCCCTTCCCGGGGCCCGTGTCCTAGCGCTGAGTACCTTCGACGTGGACGAGTACGTGGTCGCCGCCCTGCGCGCCGGCGCGTACGGGTTCCTGCCCAAGGACGTGTCCCCGGAGGAACTGGGCGCCGCCGTCCGGATCGTCCACGCCGGTGAGGCGGCCTTCGCGCCGCGCCTGCTCACCCGGCTGCTCTCCGCCTACGTCCGCACCCCGGCCGCGTACGGGGGCCGCCCCCGGCCGGCCGCACCCCGCGCGAGCTGGAGATCTGGCGGCTCGGGGCCACTGGCCGGGGCAATGCGGAGATCGCCCTGGACCTGGACATCAGCGTCTCCTCGGTCAAGAACCACATCACGGGCGTCTTCGGCAAGCTGGCGTACGGGACCGGGCGCAGGCGGTGATCGCGGCCTACGAATCGGGGCTGGTGGCGGCGGGTGGGGGGAGCGGTTGATCCCATGTGCCCGGGTGAGGGCCGGAATCAGCCTGGCGACCCTACCTCTGACCAGCCAGAACACTGGATGATCCGCCCGTGCGGATGGGGACCGGTCCATGACACAGTGCGATCAGCCCGACCGAACGCCGCACGACCAGGGAGCCTCCATGCGCGATCCGCACGCACCACCGCTCGCGGCCGCCCCCGACTGCCCGCCGGACCCCGGCCCGCTGCCGCGGTGCCCGGTCTGCGCGGACGCCCCGCTCCGCATCTCCTGGCGCCAGCGCCCGAACCGTCCGGTCCTGTTGTCCTTCGACCCATGCGGTCACACCTGGTCCACCCCGACCCCTCCCACCCTCACCCCGACCGTCCCGCGCCCATGAGCCCCTGGCACAGTGCCGGATCATGAACCCCGACAACTTCTGGCTCCTCGTGGAAGAGGCCCGCTCCCAGAACCGTCGCCTGCCCCGCCTGGCCGCGCTGCTCCTGACGGACGAGGCCGTCTGAGCGGGCAGTCGCCGCTGCCTCGGCTTCCGTTCACGGGGCGACGGCGTCCGTATTCGGGCCGTCTTCGGGTGGGGTTGGGCCCGTTGGGTGCCGTGTTTGAAAGTGCTTCTTTTCTGGTGGCTTCGAGCACCATCTTTCAGGTAGGGCCTTCCGGGCATTATCTTGCCCGGAGCATGCCAATGGGTTGTGGCTGCGGTCCGCGTTGTACGCCGAGGAGCCGTCGTATGAGACTGCCGAGCATTCGCCGGAGCCGGGGGCATCGGGCTCCCCGAGTCTCCCGTGCCACCCCCGTCCGGGGGGATCGCCGGGGCCCGTTACCCCCGGCGTTCCCCTTCCGCCGCCGGAGCCCCCGTCGTATCGCCTCCGCCCTGCTGGCCGCCTTCGCCGCCGTCGCCGGGCTGGCCGTGGCCGGGCCGCTCGGCGGGCCCGTCGCCGCGACTGGCCCCGGGCCTGCCGCCGAGCCGATCGTGGAGCTCTACGACACCCAACCGCGCGGCGTCTCCTCCCTCAGCCACTACACCAACGACGGCCTCACCACCCGCACACCCGCCCGCCAGCGAGCGGACGTCACCCCACCGGCGGCCGGATCCGGAGGCGTCCCCGATACAGCCGGCGCCCCCACGGTCGGCTACGCCCGTCAACCCGCCCGGCGTAGCGCCAAGTCCACCCCTCGCGTCGCATCCGCCCGCACAGCGACCGCGCCCAAGAACGTCACCCCCGCCGTCGGCGCCGCCACGGGCGGCCACGCCCGCCCACCGGTCCCGCGCAGTGGCGAGGTCACAGCGCCCGCGCCCGCGTCGGCGTCTGCGTCCGCCCCCACGGCGGCCGGGTCCGGGGGCGTTTCCGTCACTGTCCGCGCCCCTGCTGACGTGCCGTCCGCCCCCGCCGACGGCGCCGGCACGCTGCCCGTCACGTCCGGTACGACGACAGCCGCGTCCCCCCGCTCGGCCGCCGACGTTGCCCTCCCCCGGGCGGAGGCGCGGCCCGCGCACCCCGTAGACCCGATGGGTCGGCACCCGTCCGCGCGTTGCGCCGGGGGTCCGGACCCCCGTAGCGGTGGCGGGGACGGGTTGCCGCCCGGGCCCTGGGTCGATCCTGAGCCAGGCCCATACCCAAGTCAATCCTCCGGTTCCCTGCACAGCCCCAAGCGATAGCTTGGGGCTGTGACCCTAGACGACCTCCGCGTGTTCGTGGCCGTCTGCCGTGCCGGCAGTCTCAGTGCGGTGGCCCGCGATCTCGGATGCACCCAGTCCGCCGTCAGCCAGCACGTCCGCCGCCTGGAGAAGGAGACCGGCACCCGCCTGCTGGAGCGCCACGCCCGCGGCGTCGTGCCCACCGAGGCGGGCCGCATCCTCCAGGCGGCCGCCGCCGACGGCATCGCCGGACTCGACGGCGCCCTGCGCCGCGTGGACGACCTCGTCCGCGGAGCCGGCGGTACGGTCCGCATCACCACCGGCGCCACCACCGTCCGGCACTTCATGTCCGAGGCCGTCGTCGCGTTCCGCCGCGCGCACCCCGGGGTGAGCCTGGAGTTCCAGACCGAGAACTCCAGCCGCGGCTGCTTCGCCGCCCTTGCCGCCCACGACCTCGACCTGGCCTGGATCACCATCGGCGCCGCCGTCCGCGGCATCGAGCAGCGGCCCGTCATGGACCTACCGTGGGTGCTGGCCGTCGGCGCCGACGACCCCCTCGCCGCCCGCACCGCGCTCGACCCCGCCGACCTCACCGGCATCCGCCACATCCGGCTCCCCGAGAACTCCGCCTCCCGCGCCCACCTCGACGCGGCCCTCGCCGCCGCCGGGATCCGCGTCCGCTCCGACACCGGCGCGGCCGACTGGGACACCGCCCTGCTCCTCGCCGAACTGGGCCTGGGCCATGCCCTCGTACCCGCGCTGCCCGGCTGGCAGGTGCCCGGCTCCGACGGGCCGCTGCGCCTCGTACCGGTACCCGCGCTGCCGCCCCTCGCCGTCGGATGGGCCACCCGCGGCTGGGCCGCCCTGTCCCCGCCGGCCCTCGCCTTCGCCGCCGCCGTCTCCCGCAGCTGCCGCGCCCGCGCCGCCGGGCAGCAGTGACGCCGCGACCAGCCCCAGCGCGGCCAGCCCGGCCAGGGCCGCCAGGGACGGCCCCCGCATCCCGGCACCCGCGGCGACCGCGATCCCGAGGGCGGGGCCCACGTTCATCGCCGTCTGCTTGAGCCCGCCGACCACCCCCGCATGCCCGGCCGGGGCATCGGCGACCACCGCCCCGGTGGCCGTGACCATCACCGCGGCGAAGCCGGCGCCGAGCACCCCGAAAGCCACCCCGGAGCCGGTGCCCAGCGCGGCGATCCCCGCGCCCACCAGCGCCGTACCGGCCAGCGCGGTCCGCCGCGCCCCGTACCGGCGCAGCGCCGCACCGGCCAGGGGCGCCCCCGCCACCATGAGCGCGGTCAGCGGCAGCACCCGCAGGGCGGTGGCAAGCGGGTCCAGCCCCTCGGCGTCCTGGAGCCGGAACGTGGCCGTGAACAGCGCCCCGAACATCCCCGCGGAGACCACCAGCAGCAGCGCCATCGAGGCCGTGACCGAGGTGGTCCGGGCCACGGCGGGCGGTACGAGCGGCCGCGCGGAGCGCCGTTCGCGGCGTACGAACAGCACCCCGAGGGCGAGGGACCCGGCGAGGCCCAGCCCCGTCGCCGTCCCCGTCCACCCGTGCTCCGGTACGCCCACCAGCGCGTGCACCAGCACCGCGACCGCCGCCGCGAGCAGGGCCGCGCCCGGCAGCTCCGGCCGCCCGGTGTCCGTACGCGCCGTCGCGGGAGCCCGTACGGCGAAAGCCAGCGCGGCGACGGCCAGCGCGACGGGCACGTTCAGCGCGAACACCGCCCGCCAGTCCCACCGCGCGACCAGCACCCCGCCGAGCAGCGGACCGGCCGCCGCGGCCACACCGATCGCGCTGGTCCGCAGCGAGACCGTCCGCGCGAGCCGGTCCGGGGGATACGCGAGCCGCAGCAGGGCCAGCGTGGCGGGCTGGAGCAGCGCGCCGAAGAAGCCCTGCGCGGCCCGCAGCCCGATCACCCAGCCCACCCCGGGCGCGTACACGATCCCCGCCGAGGCCACCGCGAAGCCCAGTACGCCGACGAGCAGCAGCCGGGCATGCCCGTACCGGTCGCCGAGCCGCCCGGCGAGCACCAGGAACGCGGCGACGGTCAGCAGATAGGCGGTACTGGTCCACTGCACCTGCGCCACGCTCGCCCCGAGGTCGCGCCGCAGGCTCGGCTGCGCCATGGTCAGCACGGTGCCGTCCAGCGCGACGAGCATGGCGCCCGCGACGCTGACGAGCAGGGCGAGGCGACGCCTCACGCGGGGCCGTCTCACGCGGGCCCGTCTCACGCGGGGCCCCGGCCGAGGTGCGCGTCGACGGCGGCGCCGACCAGCCGTTCCACGTCCACGGCGGGATCACCGTCGAGCGTCAGCGGCAGGCTGCCCCAGCGCCACAGCTGCGCCACGCCGTGCAGGTTGGCCCACAGCGCGGCGGCGGTGACCCGCGGCTCGGCCGCCCCGCAGCGTGCGACGAGGCCGACGAGCAGACCGAAGAGCGGCAGCGTCGACTCACGCAGCCGGGGGCCGCCGGACGGTGGCAAGTCACCACTGTCCAGCAGATCATGACGGAACATCAGCTCGAACATGCCGGGGTTCTCCAGCGCGTAGCCGACGTACGCACACCCGAGCGCCCGGACCTGCTCACGCGGCCCGGCCTCGGCCGCCGCCCCCTCCCCGGCGGTGAGCGGCGCGATCCGGCGGCCCAGGTCGGCGAAGCCGCGCCGGGCGATCGCGGACAGCAGGGACTGATGGGTGGGGAAGTACCGGCGAGGCGCCCCGTGCGAGACGCCGGCCCGGCGGGCGATCTCCCGCAGCCCGAGCGCGCCCGTCCCCTCGCTCATGACCAGCTCCACACCGACGTCGACCAGTCGCTCCCGCAGCGGGCTCTCGATCTCCATACGGCCTGTCTACCAGCACGAGTAGACAGTGTCTACCCACCCCTGACCGGCTGCGATGCCTGACAAGGACGGGCGGCGTGGCGCGATGGATGATGGAGGGGGCGGGCGCGAAGGCCAACGGGACCCCGCCGCCCGGTGGAGGAGGTGCACGTACATGACGGAGCACGACGGCGGCCCGAACGCGCGGAAGCTGGAGGAGGGCCGGCTGCTCAAAGAGCTGGAGGCCATCCACCGCACGCGCCACGAGACCCTGCTGCACGGGTCCGACGACGCACTGGTCACCCACACGAAGCGGATGAACGAACTGGAGCACGAGTACGTACGCCGCCACCCCCAGCGCGCCCAGACCGCAAGCCGCACCCGCTCAGGCGCCCGCGCCCGCACCCCCGGCGAGCACGAAGATCCCCCAGCGGGATGACCGGGCTTCCTGCTCCTCCGCCTGTCACCCCACCGGGTGGTCCAGGTAGGCGCCGAAGGCCGACGGCAGGTGGGTCCAGGCGTCCGGGCCGGCGGCGTACTCCGCGTCCGTCAGCAGGCAGGAGTCCAGCAGGCGGGTGTGCGCCGCGCCGTCGAGGTCCGGGCCGGTGAAGACCAGGTGCTGACGGCGGTCGCCGTGCTCGGGATGCCAGTCCAGCGCGGCGGCCGCCCTCCGCACGGCCGGGACCAGGTCCCACGCCGCGTCGGGCAGCGCGGCCAGCCACGGCCCGTTGTTCTCGATGCAGAGCGCGCCGCCCGCGGCCTCCCACGACAGCAGGGTGTCGGGCCGGTCGGCGAGCCAGAGGCGGCCTCGGCTGCGGGCGGCCGCGCAGGCCAGTTCCTCCAGGGCGGCGTGCAGCCGTTCCGGGTGGAAGGGCCGGTGGCGCCGCCACACCAGGGTGGTGACCCCGGCCTCCTCCGCCTCCTGGGGGAGCCGCGCGCAGGCCGGGTGCTGCGCGGCGGCCGCGGCCCGCGGGTCGAATCCGGCGAGGGCGGCCCGCGCCAGCTCGCCGGAACCGGCCTCCACCCGGCGGGCCGTGGGGTGGAGCTGGCGGAGCAGGGCCAGGTCCGCCGCGCTCGCGGCGGCGCCGCCGGCCAGGGCGAGGACGGGGGCGTACTCCAGCTGCCGGGCCCAGGTGTCGGCGACCGTGCGCCGGTCGGTGGCGGCCGCCGCGAGCCCGGCCTCGGCCAGGTCGTCGCCGTTGTCGAGGCAGGTCAGGACCAGCGCCGGGTCCACGGCCGTGATCACGCCGGTGAGCCGCACCGCCCCGCCCCCGTACCCGGCGAGCACCTCGGCCATCGGGCGCGGTTCCACGGAGTCCCACAGCTCGACGACGGCGAGCCGGGCCGTACCGTCCTCGGCCAGCCGCCGCAGCCGGGGGATCAGGTCTTCGCGCAGGGCGCAGCACGCGCAGTCGTTGACCAGCGGCGCCTCGTCCCGCGCGAGCTCACCTCCGGCGTCCCGCACCACGACCCGTACGGAGCCCTGGGCCGCCGGGCCGAGGTCGTGGTGGAGGGCGACGGCGCCGGGCACCGTGGCCAGCAGCTCGCCCACGGTGCTCCGGCGCGCCTCGGCGTGCAGTCCGGCGACGATGACGACAGGAAGGGGCACGGGCAGGGTCACCGCTCGCCCTCGGCACGCCCGTAGCGCCGCTGGAACCGCTCGACGCGGCCGGCGGTGTCCAGGACCCGGGCGGTACCGGTGTAGAAGGGGTGGCTCTGCGAGGAGATCTCCACGTCGATGACGGGATAGGTGCGGCCGTCCTCCCACTCGACGGTCGTGGTGCCGGTGGCGGTCGACCGGGTGAGGAAGGCGAAGCCGGCGGCCTTGTCGCGGAAGACGACGGGGCCGTAGGCGGGGTGGATTCCGGGCTTCATGGTGCGGTCCTTTCGGAGGGGGAGTGCAGGCGGAGGCGGCGCCGGGTCAGCGTTCCTCGCGGAAGTCGACGTGCCGGCGGACCACCGGGTCGAACTTGCGCAGCACCATGCGGTCGGGGTCGTTGCGCCGGTTCTTGCGGGTGACGTAGGTGTAGCCGCTGCCCGCCGTGGAGCGGAGCTTGATGATCGGGCGTACTTCGTTGCGTGCCATGGCGCCCAGTATATGGAAATGAACACCATTTTCAATAAGCGCTGAAAAGTGGGGCGGCTTTGCTTCGGATGAGACAAACTTGTATTGTTCGACGCGAAGGAGGCTCACGCGATGATGAGCGAAGAAGAACTGCTGGACGGCGCCGCCCGCGTCCTCGCCGGTGACCACAGCGCCTCGATGGTGCAGATCGCCGCCGGGATCGGGACCAGCCGCGCCACGCTCAGCCGGCGCTACGCCACCCGCGAGGCCCTGCTGAAAGCCGTCGCCGTCCGGGCGATCGAGGTGGTCGACGGCTGCCTCGCGCCGCTCGACCTGGACCGGACCGCCGACGCCGACGCCTTCGACGCCGCCGTCGAGGAACTGGTCGTCGCGCTCATCCCCGCCGCGCACCTCTACGGCTTCACCTCACGCGATGCCACCGTGCTCGCGGACCCCGAGTTCCGCGCCGGCGTGGACCGCCAGGACCGGCGCGCGCTCGCCTTCCTCGCCCTCGGCCAGCGGCTGGGGAGGCTGCGCGCGGACCTGCCGCCGTACTGGATCTGGTACTCGCTGTGGGGTCTGCTCGACGCCGCCGCCGAAGGGGTACGCGACGGCCACCTCGCGCCCCGGCAGATCGGCCACCTGGTGCTGACCTCCTTCCTCGGCGGGACGCGCCCGCCCGGCCGCCCGCCGCTCACGCGCCCCCCGGCCGACGCGCCCGCCGAGACCCGGCAGACGCCCCCCGAGCCGTGATCGGCTCCCCCCATCCGTGCACCCGTGCGATCCGCACCCGTGCACACACGTGAACGGAACCTCATGCACACCCCCGCGCTGGACCCCCGCCGGTGGACCGTCCTGGCGATCCTCTCCGGCAGCCTCCTGCTCATCTCGATGGACACCACGATCCTGAACGTGGCCTTCCCCTCGCTCGTCGGCGACCTCCGGCCCGGCGCCGTACAGCAGCTGTGGATCATCGACATCTACGCACTCGCCCTGTCCGGCCTGCTGGTCACCGCCGGGGCGCTCGGGGACCGCTGGGGGCGCAAGCGGCTGCTCATGGCGGGCTTCGGGATCTTCGCCACCGCTTCCCTCATCGCCGTGCTCTCCACCGAGGCATGGCATGTGATCGCGGCCCGTGCCCTGCTCGGCGTCGGCGGCGCGGCCATCATGCCGTCCACCGTCTCCATCCTGCGCAGCGTCTTCACCGACGCCAAGGAGCGCGCGTTCGCCCTCGCCGTCTGGGCGGCCGTCTTCGGCGGCGGCATGGCCTTTGGGCCCGTCATCGGCGGACTCCTCGTCCAGGACTTCGGCTGGCACTCCGCCTTCCTGCTCAACCTCCCCGTCACCGCCGTCATCGTCGCCGCCGGTCTGCGCTACCTGCCCGAATCCCGCGCCCCGCGCAGCGGCGGCGGCTGGGACTGGTGGGGCGTCGCCCAGTCCGTCGTCGGCATGCTCGCCCTCGCGGGCGGCATCAAGCAGCTCGGCAAGAGCGGTGTCGCCGACCCGCTGCCCTGGGCGCTGCTCCTGGTCGCGGCCGTCACCCTCACCCTGTTCGTGCGGCGCCAGCTGCGCGTGGACAACCCCCTGCTCCAGGTGCGGCTGTTCGCCTCGCCCGCGTTCAGCGTCGCCGCCACCGCCATCTTCCTGCCCATGGTGGGCATGGGCGCGATCCTCTTCCTCGTCACCCAGTGGTTCCAGTACGGCGAGGGCTACACCCCGCTGGAGGCCGGGCTGCGCCTGCTGCCCGCCCCGCTGGCCCTGATCGCCGCCTCGATGGTGGCGCCCTCGCTGATGCAGCGGTTCGCCATCCGCCACGTCCTCGGCGCCGGACTCGTCGTGCTCGCCGCCGGCATGGCCCTGCCGTGGACCTTCCAGCAGTTCACCGACCTCGGCTACCCGGCCTTCGCCGCCGCGCTGACCGTCATGGGGCTGGGCGCGGGCATCGCCACCACCGTCGCCTCCGTCACCCTCGTCTCCGCGGCGCCCGCCGCCGAGGTGTCCAGCGCCGCCGCCATCGAGGAGACCTGCTACGAGCTCGGCTCGGCCATGGGCGTCGCCGTCCTCGGCTCCACCGCCGCCGCGCTGTACCGGGGCAACCTGCCCGCCCTCGACCTCGACGGCCCCACCGCCGCCGCAGTACGGGACTCCGTCGGCGAGGCCGCGCACACCGCCGACCGGATCGGCGGCGCCGTGGGCCAGGCCCTGCTCGACACCGCCTCGCACGCCTACACCCTCGCCATCACCCCGGCGTTCCTCATGGCCGGCGGGCTGGCCGTCGCCGCGGCGGCCACGACCTGGTCCCTCATTCCGCGGGACCTGCGCCCCACCGAGAACCACTGACCCGGGCCGCCCGGAACACGGGCGCCGCCGGGGCCGGGCCCAGGGTGGTGGTCCCGGGCGCCGCCCGGTGCCCGAGCCCGGTGCGGTAGGCGTCCATGGCGGCCTCCACCCGTCCCGTCCGGCGCAGCAGATCGCCCAGCAGCCGGCACAGGTCCGCGAGATCGCCGCTCGCCCCGCTGCGCTCCAGCAGCGCCAGCGCCTGTACGTAGTGCTCCTCGGCGGATTCCGTCTCGCCGCGCTCCTCGGCCATCAGGCCGAGGAGCCGGTGCGCGCCGCCCGCGTGCACGGCGCCCAGCCCGCCGCCCGTCCCCAGCAGCGCCGACAGCAGGCCCGCCGCCTCCTCCGGGCGGCCGAGCCGGCGCAGTACGTCGGCCAGCTCGACCTCCACCTGAGCCGTGAACAGCCCGGCCCGGCGCGCCGACAGCATGTCCCGCGCGGTCCGCAGCTCCCGTTCCGCGGAGGCCAGTTCGCCGTTCTGCGCCTGGACGTAGCCGCGCATCCAGTGGCAGTGCGCCAGATCCGTCCGCAGCCGCAACTGCCCGTAGATCTCCTGGGCCTTGGCCAGTGAGGCGTCCGCGTCGGCGATCCGGCCCTCCGCGAGGAAGGTCCGGGCCACCTGCCGGTGCATGCCCGCCACCAGTGCCGGATCGCCCACGCGCGGGGCCAGCGCCAGCGCGAGTTCGGCGGCATGGGCGGCGCGGGCGTGAGCCCCCATGTCCATGTACGGCCCGATGGCCGCCGCGTACAGCAGCACCAGGGCGTCGGGGTCCGCCAGGCCGCTCGCCCCCAGCTCGTCGATGGCGGATTCGAGCAGGTAGCAGGCATAGCGCAGCTCGCCGGAGAGCAGGTGCGCCACCGCCCGGCCGCGGATCGGGCGGGCCCGGGCGGGCAGCGGCTCAGCAGCGAGCAGCCGCTCCGCCTCCTCGAAATGGGCTATGGCGTCCGGGAGTTCGCCCGATTCCAGCGCGCAGTCACCCAGCCCCAGCCGGGCCTGCGCCTGCTCGGCGGCCAGCCCCAGCTCCTCCGCCTGGGCGAGCAGCCGCCGGTAGCACGCGGCGGCCTCGTCGGCCGCGCCCGTGGCCAGGGTCCGCTGCGCGTCGGTGAGGGCCAGCCGCAGCTCGGTGGCCAGATGCGCCGGGCGGCCCGTGGCCAGCTCCTCGTACGAGGTCTCCAGGCGGGTGGCGAGGAAGCGCAGCGCGGTCTCGGACGGGCGGACCTTGCCCGCCTCCAGGGTGGAGACGTAGGCGGAGGTGTAGGAGGGGTGCGCCAACTGCTTCTGCGTCAGACCGCGTTCGACGCGCATCCGCTGCACCCTGCGGCCGATCTCGCCCGGTTCGTCCATGGAATCCCCTCGGTTGCTCGAACTCCCCAGTATTCAGCCGGAGTACGCCATTGCGCACCTCCCGTGCGGCGCCTAGTTTAAGCAGCCGATTCAGTGCGCTTATCAAGCCACTTAACTTCCTTTTCCCGTGGAGGACTTCATGGATCGAGTCAGACGTCCGGGCCGCCGCCGCCCGGTGCTGCGCGCCGCCGTCGCGATGGTCTGCGCGACCGCCGCACTGGTGGCCGCCGGTCCCGCGGGCACGGCGGACGCGGCGGACCGGCCCGTCCCGGCACGGGTGAAGGTCGAGATCCCGGGCCCCGAGCAGGACGACACCGCCGGCTCCGGGCACCTCCTGGTCCCGGCCGCGGGCAGCCCCGCCAAGAGCGCGGGCCGGCTCTCCGAAGCGGGGCGGGCGGCCGACGGCACGGTCACCAAGATGATCGACAACGGCCCCACCGCGGACCGGCTCGACGTGGTCGTCATCGGCGACGGCTACACCGCGGCCGAACTCGGGAAGTTCCACACCGACGCCGCCCAGAAATGGGCCGAGGTGGCCGCCGTGGAGCCGTACACCACCTACCGCGACCTGTTCAACGTATGGACGGTCGACGCGGTCTCCCACGACTCCGGCGTCTCCGGCGACCCGGACCCGGCGACCGTCCGCGACACCGCCCTCGGCTCGTACTTCTGGTGCGGCGACATCGAGCGGCTGCTCTGCATCGACCAGCCCAAGGTCGACGCGTACGTGGCCAAGGCACCCGAGGCGGACCTCGTCCTCGTCCTCGCCAACAGCGCCAAGTACGGCGGCGCCGGCTACAACGAACGCAGCGCCACCCTCGGCTACGAAGGCATATCCACCGCCTCCGCCGGCCACGCCAAGTCCGGGCAGGTCGCCATCCACGAGACCGGCCACTCACTCGGCAAGCTCGCCGACGAGTACTTCTACCCGGGCGTCCCGGACTACGAGCACTACACCGGGCCCGAGCCCGCCGAATCCAACAGCTCCACCCTCACCGCCGACCGGATGGCCGCACAGCGCGCCAAGTGGTACCGCTGGCTCGGCGCGCAATCCCCCGACGGCGGCACGGTCGGCACCTACGAGGGCGGCAACTACTACGTCACCGGGCTCCAGCGGCCCACCGACAACTCACTGATGCGGGTCCTCGGCAAGCCCTTCAACCTGCCCGGCGTGGAAGCGATGATCGCCGGCTTCTACCAGCACGCCCGGATCACCACCCCGCTCACCCCCACCGACCGCACCCTCCGGCTGCGCCACACCGCCAAGGTGTCCGTCCCCCGGCTGCACACCGCGGACGGCCGCCAGCCCGTGGTGCGCTGGTACCTGGACGGTCGCGAGCTCAAGCGCTTCGAGGGCCGCCGACAGGTGGCGGTGGCGGAACTGTGGCTGCTCGACCTGCGCACCCACCGCCTGTCGGTGACGGCGGAGGACCGCACCCCGTCGGTCCGCGACCCCGAGGCCACCCGCACCCTCCGCTCCACCACGGAGTGGACGGTCCGCCTCTGAGGCACCGGCACGCGCCGGGGGAGCCGGTACCCGATCCGCCGCCCCGCCCCGCCCGGACCGTGCCGGGCGGGGCGGGGAGCGCACGGATCACATGGGGTCCATGCCCCGGTCGTCCATGCGGCCCTCCATCTCGCTCTGCTCCTGGAGGCGGCGGGCCTTGTCGCGCAGCCGGCGGCTTTCCTCCGCGTCCGTGGAGCGCTCGGCGGCCGCGTTCAGCTCCTCCGCCTTGGCGCGCATCTGCCGGGACCGGCCTCGGGACTCGCCTGACGTACTCATCGATCGCTCCTCGGATCCGTGGGGGAGAGCGGGCGGATCCAGCGAACCAGCACCGCCCCGCCCCCGCATCCCGGAGCGTCCCCGGAGGTGACCCGCGGGCACCGCGCGCGCCGCGGATCAGGCGAAGTCGGCCGCGGCGTCCGCGCCGATCGTGGTGGTGAGGGTGAACAGGGCGCCGTCCGGGTCGCGGAGCGTCACCCACCGCTCCATGGCGTTGGAGGTGACGTCCGAGACCATGCGCCCGCCCAGCGCCAGGGCCGCGTCCACCGCCGGCCGCAGCCGCGGCACCCGGAAGTGGACGTGCCAGCGCGGCCGGGTGTGCGGGGAGTAGGAGGCCAGCTCGACCGGCCCGCTGTTCAGCCGGGCCACCGGCTCGCCGTCCTGGCGCAGCACGACCTGGTCCTCCTCGTACGCGACCTCGCAGCAGCCGGACCGGCCGGTCGCCCACTCCAGCACCGGGCCGTAGAACATCGCCGCGTCGAGCGCGTTGCGGGTACGCAGCTCCAGCCACGCGGGAGCCGGGCCCTTGCCCACCCGCCAGTCGGCCGCCACCGCGCCCTCCCAGATCCCGAAGACCGCCCCGTCGGGGTCGGCGACGAGTGCGGCGCGGCCGCCGGAGTCGAAGGACACCGGGCCGACGGCGATGGTGCCCGTCCGCTCCCGGATCCGGTCCACCGCCACATCGGCGTCGTCGACGGCGAAGTACGGGGTCCAGGCCGCGGCCACCGCCAGATCCGCGGCCAGCGCCCCGATGCCCGCCACCGGCACACGGTCCTCGAAGGCCACGGCGAACGCCTCGCCCAGGCGGGCCGGCCGGAACCGCCACCCGATCACCGCACCGTAGAAACGCTGGGCCGCCACCAGGTCGCGGGTCATCAGGCTCACCCAGCACGGGGCGCCGAAGACCTCCCGAGTCGAAATCTCCACAGCTCGCTCCGTCCCTGACGCACGCACCTGTGTCTCCCATTCTGGTACGTATCATGACGATCTTCGTCGTTGGGAGCGGCGAATGCGCACACCGCGTGGTCAGGCGTCACGCCACGTGTCCGCCGCCCTCGCACCGGGGCCGATTAACGGGCGCCCCGGCCCCTTCGGCAGGATGGGGGCATGACCGAGATCCGCACCCCCCGACTCCTCCTCCGCCGCTGGACCGACGACGACCTCGTCCCCCTCTCGGAGATCAACGCCGACCCCGATGTGATGCGCTGGATCGGCGACGGCTCCACCCGAGGGCTGGACGCGACCGCCGAGGACATCGAGCGCTGGGAGGAGGAGTGGGACGACGAGGGCTTCGGGATCTTCGCCGTCGAGCTCCTCGGCTCCGGCGAGCTGATCGGCGCCGTCGGCCTGTCGGTGTGCGAGTACCTGCCCGACGCGCCGGGCGACATCGAGATCACCTGGCGGCTCGGCCGCCCCTTCTGGGGCCAGGGCTACGCCTCCGAGGCCGCGCACGCCACCCTGGAGTTCGCCCTCCAGGACCGGGGCGTCGATCGGGTCGTCGCCGTCAACCGGGTGGGCAACACCGACTCCGAGAACGTGATCCGCAAGCTCGGCCTGGTGGCCGACCGCGCCACCACCGACCCCCGGCACGGCCACGCCGTGCAGATCCACGTCATCGACCTCACGGAGTACGAAGCCTGACCTCGCCCCCCTCAGGCGGGGTCCGCGCCGGGTGCGCAGGCCCCGCCGCCCGCGTGGATCGCGGCGAGGGCGGCGGCGTGCAGGGCGGCCGGGTCACCGTGGTGCGGGCGGGGGCTGCCCGTCAGCGTGTACCACTCCTCGGCGTCCTTGTACTGGACCTCGAACCGGGCCCGCCCGCCCTCCTCCGCCGTGGTGCGCAGCGTGAGCGGGCCGGTGACGACACCCACCTCGTCGGTCATCGCCCCGCCCGGCCCGGCCAGTACGTCGTCCTCCCACCGGCCCGTGCCCGGCGCCTCCGGCCCGGTCATGAGGCGCAGGTGTCCAGCATCGTGGTGAGCATCTTCTTCTCCGCTTCGGTGACGGTCAGCTCGTACGTGGATTTCACGGTGGTCCAGGCCCGGCCGTACTGGCACCAGCTCGCCCGGTCCGGCGGCTGCCACAGATCGGGGCTCTGGTCGCCCTTCGACCGGTTCGAGGCGGCGGTGACCGCCAGCAGCTGCGGGTGCGTCAGGTCGTTGGCGAACGCCTTGCGCCGGGCCGCGTCCCAGCCCGAGGCTCCCGAGCGCCAGCCCTCGGCCAGCGGCACGATGTGGTCGATGTCCATCTTCCCGGCGTCGGTGACCACCACCCCGTCGTAGAGGCTCTTCCAGGTCCCCGACACCGCCCGGCACTCGGCGTCCTGCTTCACCTCGGCGCCGTCCCGCTTGAGCACGGCCTCGCGCGTGTCGCACTTGTTGCCCTGCTCGGCCCAGTGCGTGAACTTCGCCCGGCTGTAGCCCGCCATCGTGCCCACCGGAGCCACCTTGAGCGCGGCCAGCTGGGTACGGGCCACGGCCGTGGTGACCATGCCCGGCAGCACGTCCCCGCCGGCCGGCGCCCCCGCGGGCGGCGCGTCGGAGGAGCCCGCCCGCGACGGCGACGCCTTCGCGTCCGGCCCGCCCGGAACGGCCGTACCGGAGCAGCCCGCCCCGGCGAAGACCAGCAGCGCCGCGGCCAGCACCGCGCCCGGCACCCGTATCTGACGTCCCATAACCCCACCCCGAGCCGGTCCCGCTCCGCACACTGTCCGCGAGAGCCTACCCAGATCCGGACAATCAACCTACGGGGGCCCCTCGGACGGGCGTTGTCAGTGGGGCTCGCTAGTCTCCCCGCATACCGCAGCTCAGGGGGCTTTTCGGACCCCCTGTCAGGGCTGCGCGCACCCAGTACGGACAGGCGGAGGGGCACGGCCGATGGCATGGCTTGCGGCGGGCGAGGGGTACGAGATCGCCCTGGTGGAAGGGCGGGTGGCGGCGAGGTCCGTCACCGGCCGCGCGGCGGGACGGCAGTTGAAGACACTGCCGAAGGCGCTCAAGGACCATCCGGAGGTGGACCGGCTGCGCCGGCTCGCCGAATGGCTCGACCGGCACGCCGACACCTGCGTGGCCCAGGTCGACGCCTGGATGGTGTCCTCGCTGCCGGTGCCGACGGAACTGCTGGCCCGGGTCTGGCCGGACGAGGCATGGCAGAGCGCCCTGCGCGACCTGGCCGTCGTCGGTGACGACCCCGACGAGGTGGGCTTCCTGCGGGACGCCACCGCCGACGGCGAGCTGAAGGTGGTCAACCTCGACGGTGAGACCGTACGGCTCTCCCCGCGCACGGTGACCCTGCCGCACCCGGTGCTGCTGCCCGACCTGGAGGACGTCCGGGAGTTCGCCGCCGAACTGGGCATCGAGCAGCGCGTGGAGCAGATCCACCGCGCCACCTGGATCAAGCCCGCCGGACTGGCCGGCACCGCCACCGAGGTCCGCGACTACGCGGGCGGCGTCTTCCCGCACCGCTTCGGCCTCGCCGCCCGCGCCACCTCGCTGGGCTACCGGGTCTCCGGCGGCTACGCCACCTGCAAGGTCCGGGACGCGGGCCCGGGGCGGGCCGCGGAGGCCGCCGTCTGGATCGGCGAGCCCTACTACGAGGACGAGACCACCACCGGCTCCCTGACCTGGCACGACGAGGAGGGCCGGTCGGTACGGCTGACCGAGGTCGGGCCGGTGGCCTGGTCCGAGGGCATGCGCATGGCCGCGGCGCTCTACGCCGGGCGCGAGATCAAGGAGGGCGGGGACGCGTGAGCACCAACGGGAGAGACGCACAGATGAACACCGGCACGACCACCAGCGCGACCACGGGCACGACCACCGGCACCGACATGACCGGCGCCACGGCCGAACTGCTGCTCAAGGCGGGCGCCGTGCTGCCGAGCGGCACCCCCGGAGCGGGCGCCGCCGCCGTGGACCTCACCGCCCGCACCTACCGCCACCCGGGCCTCGGCGACGAGCGGGTCGTCATCCGCCTCGCCCCCGCCGAACTGGGCGCGGCCGAGGACCTGGCCGCCGGGTTCCTGGGACTCGTACGCGACGAGGAGGAGCCGCCCGTCGTCGGACTGAGCCGGCGCCAGGCGCTCGGCTTCCCCGAGTGGGTGCTCGTGCACCACCCCGAGGACGGACACCACGCGCTCGCCGTGGTCCCCGAGCTCGACCGGATCGCCCAGCAGGCCAAGACCAAGCCCAAGGCGGCCCTCGACGCCTGCCTGGAGCTGGCCGGCCGCCTCGCCGCGTCCGTCCCGCACTTCCTGCCGCTCTTCCACGAGCAGGCCGCGCGGCTCTTCCTCGCCGTCGAGAACACCACCTACGCCTCCCAGCTCTTCGGCCGCGCCCGCACCGCCGAGGCGCAGAACGGGCTGCCCGTCGACGAGGACCGGCTCGACGGCGTCTTCCTGGAGTTCGCCCTGGCCGGCGCCCTCCCGGTGAAGGTGCTCAGCGGCTACGGCAAGGCCCTCGCCGCCCGCGTCAGCCCCGCCGAGGCGTACGAGCGCTTCCGCCGCCTGTGCGTGCGCCGCACCGCGGGCGGACTGCCGCCCTCCGCGCAGGCCGCCACCGAACTGCGCCGGCTCGCCCGCGCCGCCGGCCTGACCGGCACCGAACCCGAGCAGGACTACCTCGCCGAACTCCTGCCCCTGCCCGCCACCCTGCGCGCCGCGCACGGCTGGTGGAAGGCCCACCGGACCGCCCTCGTCGCCCTCGCCCGGCGCGTGCCCGCCGTACGCGGCACCCTGCTCGGGCTGACCCCGCCCAGCGGCGGCGACGGCGAGCTCAGCGACCTGTGGCTGGACATCCTGGAGGAGTCCGGAGCCACCGCCGGGCTCGCCGACGGCAGCCTGCCCGAGGAGGAGCGCTGCGCCGACGGCACCGCCGGCTGGCTCGAACGCTTCCACTCCGCCCGCCACTCCGGCTGGGGCCGCCGCAAGCCGCTGCCGCTCCTGGTCACCCTCGTCGAGCGGTCCGCGCCGCAGCTGCGCGCCGAACTGGCCGCCCCCGGGCGCGAGACCGGCCTGCGGATCGGCCTGGAGGACGTGGACCTCCTCGACCTGCTGCTCGCGCTGGACGTCCCCGTCGCCGACCCCGACCGCCCGGGCGGCAACAGCCGCCACGGCGCGCTGAACCTCTCCGAGTGGGCCTCCGGCGAGCACCGCCGCGATCTGCTCGCCCTCGGCGCCGACCCGCGCTTCCACCCCGCCTTCGACCGGGCCCTGGACAACTTCGGCGAAGGCTCCGCCGAGGACGTCCGGCGGATCGCCGCCGCCCCCGGTGGCCGCCCGCTGCTGACCGCGTGGATGCAGCGCGTCGCCGGCGCCTCCACCGCCGTCGGCCTGCCCAGGATCCCGAACGCCATCCGGCGCCTGACCTGGCTGCCCGCCGAGGCCCTGGAACTCGCCCGGGAGGAGGTCGCCGCCGCGGCCGCCGCCGACCTCGCCGCGAGCCTGACCCGGACCCTGCGCACCGGCCTCTTCGAGGAACTGGCCTGGCCCGCCTGGGAGGAGGCCGTCGCCGAACTGGCGCCCCGCCAGGACCGCCAGGACCTCACCGTGGTCGAAGCCTGGCCGTATCTGATCGTCGCGAACAACAGCCAGGTCCGCGTCCTCGACGCCGACTCCACCGTCCTCACCCACGACCTGCGGGTCCCGAGCGGAACCGGCCACCACCGCCTCGGCTTCCACTACGTCGACGGCGAACTGCTCGTCTTCTGGAGCTCCTGGCAGGACAACGAGACCCGCGGCTACTGGCACACCGCCCCCGGCACCGTCGTCTCCCTCGGCTCCGAGCGCCGCTACTGGTCGATGCGCGGCGACTACCTCTCCCTGCCGCTGGCCGGCGGCGGCCGCACCACCGGCGCCGGGGTCCTGCACCGCGGCGACACCCAGCTGCCCGACGAGCGGGCCGTGATCTCCGACGGCATCTCCCACTGGGTGTGGCAGAGCCGCGACCGGGAGACGGGCCAGGAATCCGGCTGGCGCGAGTACGACCCGGTCGGCGCGGCCTACGGCAGGCTCTCCCAGCCCGCCTTCTTCGCCGACGCCCCGCACGGCCAGGCGGCGTTCGCCCACCAGAGCGGCAGCGCCAACTGGCTGCGGCCCACCCCCACCGTGCCCGGCTCCGTACTCGGCGCCCCCGTCGACGGCCTGCTCGGCTGGCGCATCGAACGGACCCCCGGCCAGGGTTGGCGGGGCACCGACACCGCCGGGCGCACCGTCACCCTGCCCGGCGGCGGCCACGCGCCCCTCGCCGCCCTCGCCTTCCCCGGCGACGACCGGCCGCGGACCCTCACCCAGGACTGGCGCGAGCTGCGCATCAGCGACCCGGAGGGCGTCCTCACCACCAAGTCCGGCGGCGACCACCGCGGGCACCAGAACACCTTCCGCACCGGCATCGTGGACCACCCGCCGCTGGCGTACTGGTACGCCCTGCGCCCGCGCGACCTCGACGGCTCCGTGGCCCTGCGCGCCCTCGACCGCGACACCGTGGCCAAGCTGCTGGAGGCGGCCGCCGCCGCGGCCAAGGCGACCGACCTGCCCGAACTGGTCGGCGCGGCCCTGCCGCAGATCACCTCGCCCGAGCTGGTCCACGGCATCTGCGAGGTCGTCCGCTTCACCCTCACCCAGCAGCAGGCCCTCGACCGGGTCGCCGACCGGCTCGCCGGCGGCGCCGCGCCCGCCGAAGCCCGCGTACAGGGCCCCCACGACCGCCTGTTCGCCGACGCGGTCAGCGGCCTCATGGGCTCCGCGGCCCTGCGCTGGGGCGGCGACCACGACGGCGCCCACCACACCCTGAGCCTGCTCGGCGCCGCCCTCGCGGGGACCGACCACGCCCAGGTGCCGGGCCTGCTGCACTTCGACACCCCGGAGCTGCCCCACTACAGCTTCTGGTGGACGCAGCTCCTCGACGAGCCCGCCGCCCTCGCCTACCGCGCGGCGGCCGTCCCGGCCACCGACGAGGAGCGGGCGGTCCTCCTCGGGCTGCTGCGCCGGATCGACGGCCTCGGCCTGGCCTCCGCCCAGGGCTCGGCCGGCACCTGGCGGCGCGTCCTGCTCCACCTCGGGCAGGCCCACCTGACCGGCCCCGACGGCCAGGACCGCAACGTCTACCACCGCAGCCTCCTGCCGCTGGGCGGCGGAGCGGTCCTCGCCCTCACCGAGCACGGCGAGTCCCTGCCCGACGGCCACGAGTTCGGCGCCCTCTTCCACGACCCGACCGGCGGCTTCACCGCCCCCGGCCCCTACACCGTCCGCGGTACGGCACCCCTCGGCGACCGCACCCGGGACGCCGCCTGGCTGACCGCGTTCCTCGACGCGGCCGCCGCGCACGGCCCGGCGCCCTTCCACCCGGAGGCCGCCGAGGAGTTCGCCCGGCTCACCGGAGTCTCCGGCACCCTCGCCCGCCTGGTGGTCGCCGGTCTGCCCAACGTCGACAGCGGTGAGCGCAACTTCCTGTCCCCGGAGGTGCGCACCGCCCTCGGGGTCAAGGCCGCCGAGGCCGCCCACGCCCGTACCGAGCTCGGCGCCGTCGAGGGCCCGGTCCGCCGGGCCGTCGTCGGCGCGCTGCTGCCCGCCGACCCGGCGAAGCTGTGGAGCGAGGGCCCCGACGCGGCCGCCGCCGCGCAGGTGTGGAACCAGCGCGTGGGCCGGCGTACGCCCGTCCCCGAATGGCTGGGCACCGAGGCGGCCCGCGCCGTCCGCGGCGGGCGGCCCGCACACCGGGTGCTGGCCGCGATCCTCGACCCGGCCGCAGCCACCGAGCTGTCCGTGGACGTGCCGTGGACGGTCTCGGGCGACCACGTCGTGCCCGCCGAACCGGCCACCGACCCCTTCGACGCGCAGGTCCTCACGAGCACCGTGGCCATGGCGGGCTGGCTCGCCCACCGGCTGCCCGCGGGGCACCCCGTCCGCGCGGCCCTGCCGCCCGCGCTGACCGCCGTACGGCAGCGGCTCGCCTCGCCCGAACTGCTCCTGGAGATCGCGTACTACACGAGCCTCCCCGACTTCCGGAAGGCCGCCGGCACCCCCACCGAGACGGGGGAGGGCTACGAGCGCTACGGCGCGGTCGTCATGGCCACCTACGACGACCGGCCCAAGCCCGCCGTGCGCACGGCGCTGCTGGACTCCACCGGCTCCGACCCCCACCTGCCCGCCCTGCGCGGCGAGGACCAGCGGCCCTCCGGTATCGAGACGGCCCTGCGCACCGCGCAGGACCCGCGCTTCGCCGAACTCCTCGCCGACCCGGGCGCGCCCGCGGCGGGCACGGCCGACGCGGAGGGCACCTGGTGGCCGCAGGACGCGAGCCGTTCGGTCCCCGACCTGGTGGCGGAAGTGGCCGCCGAGTACGGGCTGGGCGCCGACGCGGCCACGCTGTACCTCGTGCTGCTGGCCATGCCCGACCCCTCCGACCGGAACACGGCCCGGTGGACGGGCTGGAAGCCCGCCCGCCTCAAGGCGGCCCGCGCCGAACTGGCCGCCACCGAGCTGGTGGTGACCGCCGACCGGAGCCGGGCCGGGCGCTCGCTGTTCCTGCCGGGCGGCTGGGCCGACATGCCGTCCCCGACGCTGCCGGTGGAGCAGTGGAAGCTGCCGCTGTACGGACTCACCGCGGGCGGAAGGCCGCCGCTGGGCGTGCTGGCCCCGGCGGAGCCGGTCGCGGCGCTCTACCGGCGGGCCTGGCAGCGGGTCCGCGAGGGCGACGTACCGCGCTTCGAGGAGCTCAAGGTGAAGCGCGCGCGGGGCCGCAGGCGCTGATTCCGGCCGCCGGGCGCGGCGCATCGCGATCGTGTGCGGTGCGCCGCGCCCGCCCCTCCCTCTGTCTTTCTGTCTTTTTGTCTTCCTTTCGTACACCTTCCGAGGATTTCTGATGACCGTCACCGAACACACCGCCCCCGCCGCGCGGCAGGTGCTGCCCGCCGAGGAGCGGTACGCCGCCGAGCTGGCCTTCCTCGCCGCCCAGGACACCGGCCCCCGGCCGCCCGGCTGGGCCCTGACCCCGCGCGCCGTCGTCACCTTCGTCTGCGGCAGCGACGGGGCCGAACTGGCCCTGCCCAAGCGCACCGCCGGACTTCCCACGAAGCTGGCCATCGCCTCGAAGTTCGTGGGCGAGCGGGCCCTCGTCGAACGCTGCGTGGTCACCCTCGCCGGAGAGCGCGGCCTGCTCCTCACCGGCGAGCCCGGCACCGCCAAGTCGATGCTGTCCGAACTGCTCGCGGCCGCCGTCAGCGGCACCAGCTCCCTCACCGTCCAGGGCACGGCCGGCACCACCGAGGACGCCTTCCGCTACGGCTGGAACTACGCGCTCCTCCTCGCCCAGGGCCCCACCCCGCAGGCCCTGGTGGACTCCCCGGTGCTGTCCGCCATGCGCACCGGCCGGGTGGTCCGCGTCGAGGAGATCACCCGCTGCCTGCCCGAGGTGCAGGACGCGCTGGTGTCGATCCTCTCCGACCGGCGGGTCAGCGTGCCCGAACTGACGGCCACCGAGGACGCGGTGGTCTCGGCGGCGCCCGGGTTCACCGTCATCGCCACGGCCAACCTCCGCGACCGGGGCGTCTCAGAGATGTCCGCCGCCCTCAAGCGGCGCTTCAACTTCGAGACGATCGCCCCGATCGCGGACGCCGACGCCGAAGCCACGCTCATCCGCCGCCAGGCGGTGGCCGCGGTGCAGCGGGCCGGTGCGGCCTTCGGGGTCGACGACGCCGTGCTCGACGCGCTCGTCACCGTCTTCCGCGACCTGCGGTCGGGGCGGTCGGCGGAGGGCTGGGACGTGGAGCGTCCGGGAACGGTCATGTCCACGGCGGAAGCCGTGCAGGTCGCCGCCTCGCTGGGGGTGGCCGCGGCCTATCTGCCGGGCGGGGACGTGCTCGACCTGTTGCCGGGGCATCTGCTGGGCGTCGTACGCAAGGACGACCCGGCCGACCACGGCCGTCTGCTGGGCTACTGGGACGGGCCGGTCCGGCGCCGCGCCGAGGACGGGTCGCCGATGTGGCGCCGCCTCTGGGACCTGCGCGGGAGCCTGCGTTGACGTACACCGACCCGCGCGCCGCGATCGACGCGCTCGCCGGGAGCCGCGCGCCGTACCTGATCGGCGTCCGCCACCACAGCCCGGCGCTGGCGGCGGTGGTCCCGGCCCTGCTGGACGCCTCGGGGGCGGAGGTGGTCTGCGTGGAACTCCCGGCGGACTTCCAGCCGTGGCTGGAGCACCTGGCCGACCCGGAGACCGTCGCCCCGGTCGCCCTGGCGGGCACGGGCGAGGACGGCCGCCTGGCTTTCTACCCCTTCGCGGACTTCTCCCCGGAACTGGCGGCGATCCGCTGGGCGCGGGGCGCGGGCGCACGCGTCATCGCGTGCGACCTGCCGCTGGCGGACGGGGGGTGGACACGGGAGACGAGCCCGTCGGATGCGGTACCGCCGCTGGACGCGGGCCTGCCGCCGGCGGATGTCGCCGGCGATGCGGGTACTGCCCCGGAGGGGCCGGTGCCGACGCCACGCCCGGCCGAGGGCGTCGCCCCCGACGAGCTGGACGATGCCCCGGGCCGGGGTGCGGCCGGAGCGGCGCGGCGGGTGAGGTCGTTCGCGGATGCGCTGGCCGCTGCCGGTACGGGCCGCGAAGGGGACGACATGTGGGACCGGGCGGTCGAGGTGCTGGCCCCCGGTTGCTCCCCGGACGCCGTGCGCCGGGCGGCGCTCGGCGTCGGGTGGGCGCTGCGCGAGGACGGCGAGGTCCCGGCCAGGGACCTCGCCCGCGAGGCGCACATGCGCGCGACCATCGCGGAAGCCGCGGCATCGGGCCACCGCGTGGCCGCGGTCATCGGCTCCTTCCACGCCGCCGCACTGCTGGACAGCTCGGTTACCGCTACCCCAGGCCGCGAAGCGACCGACTGCGCACACGGCGGGGCAGCGGCGCCGGGCGGCGCCACCGACGCGGAGCCGGACACGTCCGGCGCGGCACCGGCGGGCGGCACCACCGGCGCCACCGTGCCCGCCACCGGCGCCACCGTGCCCGGGGATCCTGCCTCGGGGGGTGGCGTGCCTGGCGCCGTTGCGCAGGGCGTCGCCGCCCCCGGCGAACCTGGGGGAGGGCCTTGCGCCGCCTCGCCCGGTGGCGCCGATGCCCCCGGCGGGCGGCCCGGTACGGGCCGCGTCGCCGCCCCCGGCGGGAAGGCCGGGCGGGGCCGTGCGGACACCGCCGGAGCGGGGAAGGGGCCCTCGGCCGGCGCGCCGGCGGAGGGTGCCGCGGTCACGTCCTTCGTGCCGTATTCCTTCGATCTGCTCGACTCCCGGTCCGGGTACCCCGCCGGGATTCGGGATCCGCTCTGGCAGCAGGCCGTGTTCGAGGCCGGCGGGGATGCCGGGCGGGTGCGGGAGGCGGCTTCCGTGGCGTTGACCCGGCTCTGTCGCGAGCTGCGCCGCGCCGGGCACACCGCCGGGACCGGGGAGGCCGCCGAGGCGTTGCGGCTCGCCTGCGATCTCGCCGTGCTGCGCGGGCTGCCCGCGCCCGGCCGGGGGGAGATCCTGGAGGCCGTCACCACCGTGCTCGGGCAGGGCGAACCCCTCGGGCGCGGGCGGGCGCTGGCCCGTGCGCTGGAGGCGGTGTTCGTAGGGACCGCCCGCGGCCGGATCACCCCGCACGCGCCGCGCTCCGGCCTCGGCCCCTCCGTCGAGGCCGAGCTCACCGAGCTGCGGCTGCCGTCCCCCGAGGACCCCGCCCCCCGCGAGATCCGCCTCGACCCCCTCCGCTCCGCCCTCGACGGCCGCCGCGAGGTGCTGCTCCAGCGGCTCCTCGTGTGCGGCGCGTCCTACGGCGAGCCCCTCACCGTCGCCGCCACCGGCGACGGCACCGCCCTCGGCACCAAGTGGCGGCTGTCCTGGACGCCTTCCGTCCCGGCCCGCCTGGACCTCGCCGGGGTCCGGGGCGTCACCGCCGCCCAGGCCGCCGCGGGCACCCTCCGCGACACCGCCCGCCGGGCCGCCGCCGACGGCGGGCCGACCCCGGAGCAGATCCTCGCCGGGCTGGCCGCGGCCGCGCGGTGCGATCTGCCCGAGCTGGTCGGCGTACGACTGCACGAGGCGGCCACCGTGCTGCCGCAGACGGCGACCCTGCCCGAACTCCTCACCGCCCTCGACCTCCTGGAGGCCCTGCACCGCGGCCACCTGCCCGGCACCGACCCCGGCTCCCGGGCCACCAGTGCCGCCCTCACCGGCGACCTCCTCGAGGCGGCCGTCCGCTCGCTGCCCGGCCTCGCCGGCAGCGACGACCCCGCCGACGCCGCCGCCCTGGTGGCCCTCGCGGACCGCGCCGCCGCCCACCACCTGGGCCTGCGTACGGACGCGGCGCTCGCCGCCCTCGCCGGAACGGCCTCCCCGCTGATGCAGGGCGCGGCCCTGGCCGTACGGGTGCTCCTCGACCTGGATCCGGCCGCCGGGCTCGGCGAGCGCGCCGCCGGGTGGATCGACGGCGCGGGCACCCCCGACAGCCGCCGCTCCCTCACCCGCCGGCTCGCCGGACTCCTCACCGCGGCGGGCCCTCTGCTGCAGTCCTCCCCGGCCGCCCTCACCCCGCTGCTCGACCGCGTCGACCACCTCCCCGACCAGGACTTCCTCGACCGGCTCCCCGCCCTGCGCGGCGGCTTCGACGCCCTGGCACCCGCCGCCCGCGACCGGCTGCTGGACACCGTCACCGAACGCCTCGGAGACCGCCTCGACCTGTCCCTCGACGCCCCGCCCGCCCTGCTGGCCCTCTGGGCGGCCGCCGACGCGGCGGGCCTCGCCGCCCTCAAGGCGCTCCCGCTGCCCGCGGCGGAGGCTCCCGCGGAAGCGGCCGAGGTCCCGGACACCGCCGATGCCCCGGCCCTCCGTACCCCGGCGACGGCCGAGCCCCGCCGGCTCGCCCCGCCCGACCGCTGGCGCCTGCTCCTCGGCCGCGAACGCGACCGCCTCCCCGCCGGTGCCCGCCGCTACGCGCACGCCCTCGACGAGCTGTACGGAACCGGGCGCGGCGAAGGCTCCGACGGCCTCGAAGGCGGCCGCGGACCGGGCCAGGGGGGCGCCGGCGGCGGCCAGGAGGCGTCGTTCCCGACGGCCCGGGAGTGGTCGGAGGAACTGGAAGCGCTCTTCGGCGCCGACGTACGGGAGGAAGTCCTCGCCGGGGCGGCCGAAGCGGGCCGCACCGACGTACTGGCGCAGCTCGACCCGGCGTCCGTGCGGCCCTCGGTGGAGCTGCTGAGCTCCGTGCTCTCCCTCGCCGGAGGTCTGCCCGAGGCCCAGCTCGCCCGGCTGCGGCCCCTGGTGCGGCGGCTGGTCGACGAGCTCTCCAAGGAGCTCGCCACCCGGCTGCGCCCCGCCCTGTCCGGCCTCGCCACCCCGCGTCCGACCCGCCGCCCCGGCGGCACGCTCGACCTGGCCCGCACCCTGCGCGCCAACCTCGCGCACACGCGGCGACAGCCCGACGGCACGGTGGTCGTCGTACCGGAACGGCCCGTCTTCACCACCCGTGTCAGCCGGGAGGCCGACTGGCGGCTGGTCCTGGTCGTCGACGTCTCCGGCTCCATGGAGGCGTCCGTGATCTGGTCGGCGCTGACGGCGGCCGTGCTGGGCGGCGTACCGACGCTGTCCACACACTTCCTCGCCTTCTCCACCCAGGTGGTGGACCTCACCGACCGGGTCGAGGACCCGCTCTCGCTGCTCCTGGAGGTTCGCGTCGGTGGCGGCACGCACATCGCTGCCGGTCTTGCCCACGCCCGCTCCCTGATCACCGTGCCGAGCCGCACCCTCGTCGTCGTGGTGAGCGACTTCGAGGAGGGCGCGCCGCTCGGCGGGCTGCTGGGCGAGGTACGCGCCCTGGCCGCCTCCGGCGCCCACCTGCTGGGCTGCGCCGCGCTCGACGACTCGGGGACGCCCCGGTACTCGGTGCCGGTGGCGCGGCAACTCGTGGCGGCGGGCATGCCCGTGGCCGCCCTCAGTCCCCTCGCCCTCGCCCGCTGGGTGGGCGAACGCCTCCGTGGAGAGACCCGTTGAGCACCGAACTGCCGCCCGTAGCACCCGAGGTGCTTGCCGAGGCGGTCGAAAGCCTGAGCGCCCGGCTCCGCCGGAAGCTGGACGAAGCCACCGCGGGCTGCGCGGAGGGCGCGGCCTCGGAGCCGGACGGGGCCGTCGTCTTCCGCTTCGGCGAGGACGCGGTGGTGACCTTGCGGCCGGGGGCCGGGGGGATCGTCTCGGAGGCGGGCCAGGCCACCTGTACGTGCCTGCTGGCGCCGCGCTGCCTGCACCGGGCGGCGGCGCTGGGGGCTGCGCCGATTGCGGATATGGATACGGAATCGGACGCTCCCGCTGCGGGGTCGGGGGCCGACGCTACGGCCCCGGGCGCTGCGGCTGATGCCGCCGGCCAAGCGGGAGCCGTCAGCGGCCCCGGCCTCGCGGGCGGGACCGCTCCCGCGAGCGGTGCCGCCCCCGTCAGCGGATCCGACCGCGCCGGTGGTGGCGGCCCCGAGGCCGCCGCCACGGGAGCGGATGCGGCCGAGGCTCCCCGGGTGCTCACCGCCGCGCAGCAGGCCGCCGCGGGCGCGCTGTGGGGGGCCGCCGCCGAAGCCCTCGCCGCCGGGGTCGTGGCCGGTGGGGCCGTGGTGCAGGCCGAGTTGCTGCGGGCCGCGCATACCGCGCGGCTCGCCGGGCTGCCGCGGGCCGAGGCGGCCGCGCTGCGGGTCGTGCGGGGGCTGCGCGCCGCCCGGGAGCGGCGGACCGCGCATCGGCTCGGCGATCTCACCACCGCCTTCCGGGAACTCCTCCACGCCGCCGGGGTGCTGGCCTCCGGTACCGCCGATCCGGCTCTGACCGCCGGCGCCCGGCGCGCCTACACCCCCGGCGGCAGCCTCCAGGTGCACGGCCTGTGCCGGGAGCCGATCCTCTCCGCCACCGGCTACGGCGGCGTCGTCACCCATGTCGTAGCCCCCGACGGCTCCCGCTACTCCGTCTCCGACGTCCGCCCCGGCGGCCTCGCCCGCACCCGTGGTGCCGGCCGCGCCCCCGTGGCCCTGGGCGGGGCCACCCTGGACCATGCCGGGCTCGCCCGCGGTGGACTCCGTATCGTCGGCGCGACCGTCTCCGCGGAGGGCCGGCTCGGTGCCGGGCGCGGGGTGCGGGCGACCCCGCTGCGCGGGACCGCCTGGACCGAGGGGTCCGCCGCACCGCTGTTCGCCCGGCCCCCCGCCGAGGCCGTCGCCGCGCTGCTGGCCGACCCGGAAGGGGCCGAGTCCGCGCTGCTCGGCTGCGATGTCGCCGTCGTCGGTGTCGCCGGCGAGCACGTCTTCGTACGCGAACTGCGCCCGCACGCCCCCCTGCTCAGGCTGCTGCCCGCCCACCCGCACCCGGAGCTCCCGCACACCGAGAACCTGCGCCGCATCGGCGCGCACCCCGGGCTGCGGCTGCGGGTCCTCGGCCGCCCCGACCTGGACCGCGCGGCGACGCTGCGTCCGCTGGCGGTGGGGCCGGTGCCGGGCGAGGAGTACACGCTGCGGCTGCCGGAGGAGTGGCTGGGCCGCGCCGACCTCGGCTACGAACGCCTCCAGGGCGCGCATTTCCCGCCGCCGGGGACGCCCGCACCCGAGGCGGACGGGGCGGCCGTCGGCGGCCCGGACCCGCTCGCCGACTCCCCGCTGTGGCGGGTGCGCAGGCTGCTGGAGTCCGGGGTCGCGGGCGGCCGCCGGGCCGTGGCGGAGTCGGCGCGCGGGACGGCGCCACGGACGGCGTACGGGCCGCTGCGCCGGGCCGGGCTGGGGGCCGCGGCCGATCTGGCGACGGCCCTCGCGGCCGAGGCCGACCGCCGTCCGCGCGACGTCTTCGGCCGCCTGGCCGACCCGTCGCCCGACGGCTACGCGTGGGCCTGGCTCGCCGCCGCCACCCACCTCGCCGGGGCGGAACGCCACCTCGTCGCCGCGTCATGGGCGACGGCCCCCGCGTAGCGCGCTCACACCGCGCGCAGCCACGCCTCCAGCGGCCCGAAGTCGGCCCCGGCCAGGCCCCGCCCCGGATCCACCCGGTGCAGCAGGGCCGGGCCGGGGTGGCGGGCGGCCACCCAGGCGCGGTCGGCGTCGCGGATCTCGTCGTCGACCCACACGAAAGGGCGCCCGGCGGCATGCGCGACGAGCACGGGCGCCTTCCAGTGCACGCCGTACGGCTCCTGGCCCTCATCCGCCTCGGGCCAGTCCACGACGGGCAGCCGCGGCAGCCCGAGCCGGGGCGCGACGGCCTCGTTGGCCTCCTCCCGCCAGGTGGTGGCCCACCACAGCTCACAGGGCAGCGCGGCGAGCAGCGGCCCGAGGGCGGGATCCACGCGCGCGAGCAGCGGGTTGTCATCGTCCCCGGGCGGATACGGGCCGCCCCCGAAGGGGATCAGCGGACCGTCGACGTCGAGATAGAGAAGGGGGAGCCCCGGGGAACCGCTCATCCCCTCACGGTAGCCCGCCCCCGGCCGGCGGCTGCGGCGCCGGCCACACCGCGTCCCACATCGTGCAGTGGTGTTCCGCGCGGGCGTTCACCGGGTGGATGCCGGCCGGGCCCGGGGAGAGGGACAGGACCACGGACGATCCGCCGCGCGGCCACGGCGGCGTTCCGGGCACACCCGTGCGGGCGAAGGCCGTCCAGGAGGCGGTCATGCGGTCCGCCAGCTCCCGCTGCGGGCCGGTCAGCGGCGCCAGCGTGAACAGGTAGGGGAGTTCGAAGCCGTGGGAGGCGCCGAACGGCAGGCCCGGGGCCGGGGGCAGGCCCGTGAAGTCGGGCGCGTTCCGGTCGCTGAAACGGTAGCCGTACGTCGGCACGTGCCGCGCCAGCGCCTTCCCGTCCCGCAGCGTCGGGCAGATGAAGGAGGCATCGGTCAGCAGGGCGGCCCATGCCGGCGCCGGGCCGGCGTACGCGCGCAGCGGATAGCGGGCGCCGATCACCCGCGCCGCCTCCCGCCCGAAGGAGCGCTCCATGCGCGCCCGGTAGGCGTCCGCGTCGGGGAGGGGGTACGCCGCCAGGGTCTGGGAGAGGAAGAGCCGCATCTCGTCCAGGGTCGTGCCCTGGATCACCGGAACGCGGTGGAACCGCCCCGCCTCCAGCGCCCGCCGCGGCTCCAGCGGCAGCACCTCGCCCCCGTACGGCAGCAGGGAGAAGCCCTGCATCAGGGACGGGGTCGCCAGGCTGCGGGCGTCCAGCGCACGCAGGCAGTCCAGCACCCGCCCCCGCCCCCGCGAGCGGCCGCAGCCGAGCCGGCCCGCCGCCGCCACGCCCTGAGCGACCGTACGCCGCTCCGGCACGAACGGCTCGTACGTACCGAGGCCGGGCAGCAGCGAATGCGGCGGGGCGGTGGTCGAGCAGGAGCCGCTCTGCACGATCGCCCGGTGGAAGAGCCCGGCCGACGCCGGGGAGACCAGGTGCGCGCACACGGACAGACCGCCCGCGGACTCGCCGAAGACCGTGACCGCGCCCGGATCCCCGCCGAAGCGCCCCGCGTTCTCCCGCACCCACCGCAGCGCGGCCCGCTGGTCGGCCAGGGCGAAGGCCGGGGAACCGCCCAGTTCCGGATGGGCGAACAGCCCGAAGACGCCCAGCCGGTAGTTGACCGTCACCACCATCACATCGCCCCGCACGGCCAGCCGCTCCGGGCGGTAGTCCGCGCCCGCGCCGCTGAAGAAGCCGCCCCCGTGGAACCACACCATGACCGGCCGCGGCCGGTCGCCGCGCGCCCGCCCCGCCGGCACCGTCACGTTCAGATACAGGCAGTCCTCGGAACCGAGCGGCGCGCCCGGCCCCAGCGCGGGCAGCTGGACACAGCGCGCACCGGGCGCGCGGGCATCGCGTACGCCCTCCCAGCGCGGCGCGGGCTCCGGAAGCCGCCAGCGGCGGGCCCCGGTCGGGGGAGCGGCGAAGGGGATGCCCTCGTAGGTGACGTACGTGCCGTGCGCCCGGCCGCGCACCGGCCCCCGGTCGGTGTCCGCGACCGGATCCGGCGGCCCGCCCGAGGCGCCCACCAGCAGCAGGACGGCGGGCAACAGGGCCGCGCCGAGGCGGTACTTCCCGCGCGGACGGGGCACGGCGGCCGCCCTTTCCCCGTGGGGTCCGGTGGGGGACCCCCGTTTGCCCGCCCCGAATGGCGCAGTGGGCGGAAGTGGCACTCAATGTAACAAAGCGTGCGCATCCCATGACGCACGATGACCGGCGCGCGATTGCGTAGACCCGCGCGTCGGCGAACGGAGCTTTCGATGAATGACCCCATCACCCTGGCGGCGACACAGCACGAGGACCGCCACGGTCTCCCCGACACCACCGTCCCCGACGCACCGGTCGTGCCAGGCGTACATGTCACACCGGTCACTCCCGCCGCACCGGCCGCCCCCGAAGCGGCCCAGGGCGTCAGAGCCCCCGATGTCCCCGAGCCCCCGGACGTCCCGCCCGCCCCGGACACGGCCCCGGCGCCCGCCCCTCTCGACCCTCGCGACGCCCTCGACGCGCTCGACGAGTCGGACGGGCCCCACACCGAGTCCATGCGGACCCTCCTCGCCACGGCGGCCACCTGCCGCCCCGTCGAGGACGTCACCGCGCTCGTCGGCCTCCTCAAGGAGGACGGCAGCGTGCCGGACGCCGGGCACGAGGCGCTGCGCACGGCCGCAGTGAGCCGGCCCGTGGAGGACGTCCAGCGCATGGTCACCCTGCTCGGTGAGTCCCCCGACGAGGGGGCCGAGGCGGATGTCGCCCTGCGTGCCGCCGCCGTCGGCCGGTCCATCGAGGACGTGGCCCTGCTGGTCACCATCCTCGGCAAGGACGAGCCCGGCGAGCCGGGCGGGTCCGCCCCCGCCGCGCCGCCCGCGCGGCCGCGCGAGGAGCCGTACCGGATGCCGTACACGCAGCTGTACGACGCCCCCCAGCAGGCTCCCCGCCCGGCCCCCCGCCGCACGCCGGACCCGGCGCCCCGGCAGCCGGCCCGCCAGGCCCCGCGCCGCCGCCCCGCGCCGGACGCCGCCGAGCCGGCCGGTACCCGAGCCCTGCGGCACGTACTGCGCTGGCCCGTGGCGATCACCCTGCTGGTCAGCGGTGCCCTGCACCTGCCGCAGGATCTGACGGCACTGCGGGCGGCGGCCCCCGTGGACTACCTGCCCCTGCTGGTCACCCTGCTCTGCGCGGGCATGGGTGTGCTGCTGGCGCTGCGGGACACCCCCGCCGTGTGGCGGGCGGGCGCGGCGACCGCCCTCGGGGTCGTCGCCCTGCACGTGCTCGGCGGCTCGGTGGCCTTCGACCCGCTCGTCGGCACCGTCGGCGGCACTCAGGCATGGGCCGGCGCCGCCGTCGTCCTCTGCGCCGCCGCCGGTGCGGTCCTGGCCGGTCTGGCCCTGAGGAACCCCCGGGAAAGCTCGGCCTGATCCCGGGCCCGGTCTCCCGAACGGCACCCCGCGCCCCGTGCGCGGGGTGCCGTTCCTCCGTACGGGCCCTCAGGCGAGCAGGTTCACCGCACCCGTGAACAGCCGGGGCATCCGCGCCGCCAGCGGGACGATCCGCGGGGCGAGCCGCGGCCGGTGGCGGGCCCAGAGCAGGGACGCGGTGAGGGCGCGGTAGCTGCGCGAGAGGTCCCGCCACGCCTGCTCGTACGCCTGCGGCCGCCCGGCGGCCACGCAGCGCACCAGCTCACCGGCGGCCGTCACGGCCAGGGTCAGACCCTCCCCGGTCAGCGCGTCCACGTACCCGGCCGCGTCCCCCACGAAGAGCACCCGCCCCGCCACCCGTACCCGGGCCCCCTGGCGCAGCGGCCCGGCCCCGCGCACCGGGCCGTCCGCCCGCCCCGCCAGCCGGGAGGCCAGCCGCGGGAAGCGGGCCAGCTGCTCCTCGAAGGGCGCCTGGTCGCCGGTCAGGACGGCGACGCCGACCCGGTCGGCCGCGAGGGGGGTGACGTACGCCTCGCAGCGCGCGGACCAGTGCACCTCGACGAGGTCGCTCCACGGCTCGACGGCGTAGTGGCGGCGCAGCCCGTACCGGGCCGGCCGGCCCGTCACGCGCGGGGCGGACAGGCCGAGCCCGCGCCGCACGGGGGAGTGCAGCCCGTCGGCCGCGACCAGGTAGCGGGCGGTGAGCCCGGCCGCGCCGACCTGCCGGTCGTCCTGCCGCACCGGGCCGACCCGCTGCCGCAGTACGGGTACGCCGAGTGCCGCGGCCCGTTCGGCCAGCGCGGCCTGGAGGACGGTGCGGCGGGTGCCGGATCCGGGCCCGGAGCGGAACAGCCCGTCGGCGGAGCGGCCGGTCAGCCCGTCGACGTAGCGGATACCGCGGAACGGGCGTCCCGCGACGGAGACCCCGAGGCCGTCCAGGTGGCGTACGGCGGCCGGCATCAGCCCCTCCCCGCACGCCTTGTCGATCGGCGTGGGCCGCGGCTCCAGCACCACCACGTCGAGGCCCGCGAGCGCGCCGTGGATGGCGGTGGCCAGCCCGGCCGGACCGCCGCCCGCGATCAGCAGATCGATCATGACGCGGTGCCCGCGGACGGTACGGAGGCGGGCGGGCGGAGCCGTACGCCGTCGGTGAGCGCGGCCTCCTCGCAGCCGATCCGGACACGCAGCAGCGCCAGGTTGAGCACCGTGAACCCGAGCGCGGTCAGCCAGGCACCGTGCACCAGCGGCAGCGCGACCCCCTCCGCGACCACCGCCACATAGTTCGGGTGGCGCAGCAGCCGGTACGGCCCCGACTCCACCAGCGGCAGCCCGGGGACCACGATCACCCGGGTGTTCCAGCGCCGCCCGAGGTGGGCGATGCACCACCAGCGCAGGCCCTGGGCGGCCAGGGCGACGGCGAGGGCCGCCCAGCCGAGCAGCGGCACGAAGGGCCGGCCCGCCGCCCACGGCTCGACCACGCAGCCCACCAGCAGGGCGGTGTGCAGGGCGACCATGGCCGGGTAGTGGCCGCGCCCGTACTCGCGGCCGCCGCGCGCCAGGCTCCACGCGGCGTTCCGGCGGGCCGTGACCAGCTCGGCCAGCCGCTCGGCGGCCACGAGCCCGATGAGGAGCAGGTACGGGGTCAGGGAGGCGGGGAGCATCGAGGAGTCCAGGGAGATCGCGTGCACGGGTTCCACGTGCGAGGGGTCCGAGAGGGTCGTCACCGGGGTCACCAGCGCAGCAGGACGAGTTCGGAGGCGAAGCCCGGACCGAAGGCGAGCATGAGCCCGACGGATCCGGGGGCCGGCCCGGCGCTCTGGAAACCGTCCAGGATGTGCAGCACCGAGGCGGAGGAGAGGTTGCCCACGGCGGCGAGGGACCGGCGGCTCGCCGCGAACGCCGGCTCCGGCAGCCCCAGCGCCTCCGAGAGCGCGTCGAGGATCTTCGGGCCGCCGGGGTGGCAGATCCACGCGTCCACGTCCCCGGGCTTGAGGTCGTGGGCGGCGAGGAAGGTCTCGATCTCCTCGGCCACGTGCAGCCCGATCAGGTCCGGGAGTTCACGCCCGAGGACCATGCGCATGCCCCAGTGGCCGATGTCCCAGCCGAGCAGGTGCTCGGTGCCGGGATAGAGCCGGCTGCGGGCGGCCACCACCTCGGGCCCGGCGGCGGAGCCGTACAGCGGGTGCTCGCGGCCGACCGCGAGCAGCGCGCCCGCCCCGTCGCCGAAGAGGGCGCCGGCCACCAGGTTCGCCATCGAGGTGTCGGTGGACTGGAGGGTGAGCGAGCACAGTTCGGTGGAGAGCAGCAGCGCGGCATGCGCGGGCCGCCCCGTCAGATGGTCGTGCAGGTGCCCCACCCCGGCCGCCCCGGCGGCGCAGCCGAGACCGAAGAGGGGTACGCGGCGTACGTCGGGGCGCAGCCCGGCGCGGGCCGCGAGCCGGGCCTCCAGCGAGGGCGTCAGCAGCCCGGTCACGGTGGTCGACATGACGAGATCGAGGTCCCGGGGTGCCAGCCCGGCGTCGGCGAGGGTGAGTTCGAGCGCCAGCGTGCCCAGCCGGAGGGCCGTCTCCAAGAACAGCGCGTTGGTGGTGCCGAAGTCGTTGTCCGGCCCGTAGCGCTCCAGGGGGAGCGCGAGATGGCGGCTGTCCACGCGCACCGAGTCGTGGACCCGGCGCAGCAGGGCGGTGTCGGGTCCGGGCGGCAGGAAGCGGGCGAGCGCTTCCGTGATCTCGGACTGGGGGTGACGGTGGGGCGGGAACACGCTGCGCACTGCGAGAACACGTGTCATTCGGTCACCATAGGAAATAACTGACACATCGTTATGAATCAGTCGATTCGGGCGCGGCGCCACTTAGCGTGTCGGCATGCCCGGGCCCACCGCACGCTCCACCGACAGCACAGCCACGGCCGACGCCCGCACGGCCGGGGCCCGCACATCCGGGGCCCGCACATCCGGGGCCCGGCGGGGTGGAGCCCCGTACGCCGGGCTCTCCGGGCTGGCCGCCGCCTGCCACCCGCTGCCCGCCGCCGCCGTCACCCTCTTCGCCGCCGTCCTGTCCGCCGCCGCGGGGCAACGGCTCCCGGCGGCCGTCCTCACCGTGGCGGCCGTGGCCGCGGGGCAGTTGTCGGTCGGCTGGTGCAACGACCGGGCCGACCTGCGCCGGGACCTGGCCACGGGCCGCCGCGACAAACCCCTGGCCGCCGGTGCGGTCACCCCCGCGGCCGTGACCCGGGCCGCGGCCCTGGCCCTGCTGCTGTGCGTGCCGCTCTCGCTGGCCGCCGGAGCGCTCGCGGGCGCCGCGCACCTGGCCGGCGTGGCCGCCGCCTGGGCCTACAACCTGCGCCTCAAGTCCACCGCCGCCTCGCCGGTCCCCTACGCCCTGGCCTTCGGCCTGCTGCCCGCCTTCGTCACCCTCGGGCTGCCCGGGGCGCCCTGGCCGCCGGTCTGGCTGATGGCGGCCGCGGCCCTGCTCGGAGCGGGCGCGCACTTCGCGAACGTACTGCCCGACATCGAGGACGACCTCGCCACCGGCGTGGTGGGCCTGCCCCATCGGCTCGGCCGACGCCGCTCGGCCGCCCTCGCCGGGCTGCTCGTCCTCGGCTCGGCCGCCGCCCTGGTGGCCGGGCCGCCGGGCGCGGTGACCCCGTACGGCTGGGCGCTCCTGGGTGCGACGGCGGGCGCGCTGCTGCTCGCCGCCCTCCGGCCCGCCGGGAAGCTGCCGTTCCGCGCCGTGCTGGCGGTGGCCGCGGCGGACGTGGTCCTGCTGGCGGCCGAACTCCGGCCCTGAACCTCCGTACGCGCTGCCCGGGGCCGCCTTGCGGCGTCCCACCGCCGGACGGCGTGGCGGGTGATGTCGGAGCGTCATGGCATCATGCCTGCATCAGGCCCCCACCCGGCGGCGTCACCGCCTGGTTGCTGGTGCGCCTCATCTCTGTGCAAGGAGCGCCACGCGCATGTCCATACCCCCGCCCCCGCCCCCCGGGCCCAACCCGCAGCCGGGACCGTACGGCCAGCCCGCCCCCTACGGCCCGCCCGGACAGCCGGGTCCGTACGGACCGCAGCAGGGCTGGTACCCGCCCCCGCCGGCCTCGCAGAAGACCAACACGCTGGCCATCGTCGCCTTCGTCATGTCGATCGTCTGCGCGATCCCGACCGTCCCGCTGATCCTCGGCATCATCGCCCTCTCCCAGATCCGCAAGACGGGGGAGAAGGGCAAGGGCTTCGCGATCGCGGCCGTCGTCCTGCACAGCCTGACGATCCTGTTCTACGTGCTCGTCTTCGGCCTCGGCCTCACCGGCGTGCTGGACGGCGTCAGCTCCGGGCCGAAGCGCGACTCCGGCGGCCAGGTCACCGACTCGGGCCGGAGCGACGTGAAGGACATCCGCAAGGGTGACTGCTTCACCATGTCCGACGACCTGACGGAGTACCAGGACAAGGACGGCGGCCGGGCGGCCATGTCGGTCCGCATCCTGCCCTGCGACCAGCCGCACAAGGGCGAGGCGTACGCCGTCTTCGACCTGGAGGGCGGCACGTACCCCGGTACGGAGAAGGTCGCCGCGACCTCCGAGGAGAAGTGCGGCGCGGCGCTCCCCGCCTATGTCGGCGAGAACGCCAAGCTGGCGGACTCCATGGAGCTGTACTACTACTTCCCGCAGGCGGCCACGTGGGCGATGGGCGACCGCGAGGTCACCTGCTTCCTGGCCGACTCCAGCGGCTCCAGCACCGGTTCGGTCCGCGCGGCCGGTTCCTGACCCTGCCGCCCGGCATCCGGGCACCCGAGCGGGCCGCGGCACACGCCGCGGCCCGCTTTTCCGTTGCCCCGCCGCTATTTCCGTGCCGCACGGCGGGGTGCGCGGCGGGTGCGGGTCCAGGTCAGCAGCTGGTCCGCCGTCCAGGTGGTGATGACGCGCTCGGCGGGGACCCCGCAGTCCACGGCCCGTTCGCAGCCGATGCCCTGCCAGTCCAGCTGGCCCGGGGCGTGCGCGTCGGTGTCGATCGCGAGGAAGGCCCCGGCCTCGACGGCCAGCCGCAGCAGCCGCTTCGGCGGGTCCAGCCGCTCGGGCCTGCTGTTGATCTCCACGGCCGTCCCGGCCTCCGCGCAGGCGGCGAAGACCGCCTCGGCGTCGAACCGGGACTCCGGCCGGGTGCGGCCGGTCACCAGCCGTCCCGTGCAGTGGCCGAGGACATCCGTCAGCGGGTTGCGCACCGCCGCCAGCAGCCGCCGGGTCATCGCGGGGGCGTCCATGCGCAGCTTGGAGTGCACCGAGGCCACGACGAGGTCGAGCCGGTCCAGCAGCTCCGGCTCCTGGTCCAGGGACCCGTCGTCGAGGATGTCGCACTCGATGCCGGTGAGCAGGCGGAAGGGCGCCCACTCGGCGTTCAGCGCGGCCACCACGTCCAGCTGCTCGCGCAGCCGCTCGGGCGAGAGCCCGCGCGCGACCGTGAGCCGCGGCGAGTGGTCGGTCAGGACGGCCCAGTCGTGGCCCAGCGCGGCCGCCGCCCGGCCCATCGCCTCGATCGGGCTGCCGCCGTCCGACCAGTCGGAGTGCAGATGGCAGTCCCCGCGCAGGGCCGCCCGCAGGGCGGTGGCGGCGGGGGAGGGCGGCGGCCCCTCCGGGAGCGCGGCGGCCTCGTCCTCCAGCGTCTGGAGGTAGGCCGGTACCGCCCCGTCGAGTGCTTCCCGTACGGCCTGGGCGGTTTTGGGCCCGAGCCCCTTCACTTCCTCCAGGGTGCCGGCGGCGACCCGCTCGGCCACCTCCCGCGCGCCCATGCGGACGAGCGCCGCGGAGGCCGTGCGGAAGGCCCGTACCCGGTAGGTGGGCGCCTGGGCGCGCTCCAGCAGGAAGGCGATCCGGTCGAGCGCCGCCACCGGGTCCATCGGCCACCTCCCGCGCGTCGAGGACCCACCCAGTGTCCGCCGCGTACGACGGCTACGCCTCCTCGGCCGCCAGCGGTACGGCGGCGTCCAGGGCGGCGGTGAGCCGGTTCAGCCGGGCGTGCAGGTCGGCGACCTCGGCCAGCTCGAAGCCGGTCGCGGCGGCGATCCGCCGGGGCACCTCCGCGGCGCGCCCGCGCAGCGCGGCCCCCTCCTCGGTCAGCCCGGCCCGTACGGAGCGCTCGTCCTCGGCGCTGCGCTCGCGGCGTACCAGCCCGGCCGCCTCCAGCCGCTTGAGCAGCGGGGACAGCGTGCCCGAGTCGAGCCGCAGGTGCTGCCCGATCTCCTTGACCGGCATCTCGCCGTGCTCCCACAGCACCAGCATCACCAGGTACTGGGGGTAGGTGAGCCCGAGGTCCTTGAGGACGACCCGGTAGAGGCCGCCGAAGGCGCGGGTCGCGGCGTTCAGCGCGAAGCAGATCTGGCCGTCCAGGCGGAGGAAGTCCTGGTCGGGGTGGGGGGCGGTGGGCTGCTCGGTCATGCGGCCAGTGTACCCAGGGCAGGCTTGCGAGGCATTGAGTTGTGCACAACTGAATTGCGTGCTCTACTGGTGGAGCGCGGCCGGGCCACCGGCCGCCACCCCAAGGCTCATCTCTGCGAGAGGAACTCTCATGGACGCGCTCTACACCGCTGTCGCCACCGCCAACGGCCGCGAGGGCCGCACCGTCAGCTCGGACGGCCAGCTCGACCTCGCCCTGGCCATGCCCCCGGCGCTGGGCGGCAACGGGCAGGGCACCAACCCCGAGCAGCTCTTCGCCGCCGGGTACGCGGCCTGCTTCGCCAGCGCCCTCGGCCTCGTCGGCCGCCAGGCCAAGGCCGACACCAGCGAGGTCTCCGTCACCGCCGAGGTCTCCATCGGCAAGGACGGCGCCGGCTTCGGCCTCGCCGTCACCCTGCGCGTGGAGCTGCCGGAGTCCCTGGCCGGCGAGACGGGCGCCCAGCTCGTGAAGCAGGCCCACGAGGTCTGCCCCTACTCCCGCGCCACCCGCGGCAACATCGAGGTCGACCTCGTCGTCGAGTAGTCGCCACGGCGCCGGATCCTTGTCGCCGGGTCCCTGCGACCCGGCGAAGATGCCGGACACCCGGCGCGCGGCCACCATGGAGACACATCGCTCTCCGACGGGGGCCGCACGCCGGGAGGCGCCAGTGGCGCACAGCAGCACTACAGACGTACTGGTCGTCGGCGCGGGCCCGATCGGCCTGACCGCCGCCGCGGAACTGCGCCGCAGCGGCGTCTCCTGCCGCATCGTCGACCGGCTGGCCTCCCCGCTCCCGTACGCGAAGGCCGTCGGCATCCAGCCGCGCACCCTGGAGATCTGGGACCGGATGGACATGATCCGCCCCGTCCTCGACGCGGCCGTCACCCTGCGCGGCCAGCTCACCTACGTCAACGGCGCCGAACAGCCGCGCGTGGACCTCGTCCTGCCGCCCGAAGTGCCCTACGGCTTCGCGGCCCTGCCCCAGTACGAGGCCGAGCGCATCCTCACCGACCAGCTCACCCGCTGGGGCACAGGGGTCGAACGCGGCACCGAGCTCGTGTCCTTCCAGCAGGACGCCGACGGGGTGACCAGCCGGCTGCGCACCGCCTCCGGCGCCGAGGAAGAGCTCCGTACCCGCTATCTGGTGGGCTGCGACGGCGCGCACAGCACCGTCCGCAAGGGGCTCGGGCTGTCCTTCGAAGGCGGCGCGCTCCCCGAGGAGTTCATGCTCGCCGACATCGAGCTCGACTGGGACCTGCCGAACGGCTACACCGTCCGGTCCATGCTCCTGGACGACTCCGGCGCCGTCGACGACGTGCTCGTCTGCATCCCGCTGCCCGGCGGCGGACGCTACCGCGTCTCGACACGGGTCGCGCCCGAACTGTCCACCGCCGCCCGTGCCGGGACCGGGGGCGCCGAGGTCAGCCACGGCCTCCAGAGCGGCCGCGGGCCCTCCCTCACCGACATCCAGACCGTCCTGGACCGCCTCGCGCCCGTCTCCACCACCGCCTCCACCCTCCGCTGGTCCTCCGTCTTCCGGATCAGCCACCGCATCGTGGACCGGTACGGGAGCGGCCGGGTCTTCGTCGCCGGGGACGCCGCCCACATCCACCCGCCCACCGGCGCCCAGGGCATGAACACCGGCATCCAGGACGCCTGGAACCTGGCCTGGAAGCTCGCCCTGGCCGTCACCGGCACCGCCGCCCCCGGCCTCCTCGCCTCCTACGACGCCGAACGCCGCCCCGTCGGCGAGGAGGTCGTCGGCCGTACGCTGCGCCACTCCGCCCGCGGCGTGCAGTCCGACCCGGAGGAGCCGGAGACGCTGATCCTGCGCGAGGCCCAACTCCTCGTCGGCTACCGGGGCAGCCCGGTCGTGGACCCGCCCGGCGACGGCCCCGCCCCCGGTCCCGGCGACCGGGCACCCGACTGCACCGGCCTCACCTCGCGCGTCGCCGCCTTCCCGCTGCGGCTCGGTGACCTGCTGCGCGAGCGCGATCATGTCCTGCTGCTGTACGGATCCGGCCTCGACGAACTGGCCCGTACCGCCTGGGAGATCTCCCGCGGCCAGGTCGAGGCGTGCGTGATCCTGCCCGCCGACGCCGCGCCCGGCGCCCGGGACTCCGTACCCGCCGGACCCGGCCTGCTGCCCGTCTACCACGACATCGCGGGCGAGTTCGCCCGCCTCTACGCCGTGGACGCGCCCACCGCCTTCCTGATCCGGCCCGACGGCTACCTGGCCGCCCGGCTCACCGGCCCCGACCCGAAGCCGCTGGCCGACCGGCTCGCGGCCGTCTTCGCCGCCGGCCCCGCCGACTGAGGCAGCCAACCGCCCGCCCCGCGCCCGTTTTTTGGATTGCCGGACGATCCTCAATACGATCCGGCGATGATCACAAGAAAACGGCTTGCAGCGAGGGCGTGCGGACTGCTCGCCGCCCTGGCCGTCGGGCTCCTCCCGGCGAGCGCCACGGCCGCGGACGGACCGGCGGCGAAGGAAGCACCCAAGGTCGACCTCGTCCTCGACGTCAGCGGATCGATGCGGGCGAACGACATCGACGGCCAGTCCCGCATGGCCGCGGCGAAGCAGGCGTTCAACGAGGTCATCGACGCCGTGCCCGACGAAGTACGGCTCGGCATACGCACCCTCGGCGCCGACTACCCCGGCGACGACAGGGCGCTCGGCTGCAAGGACACCAAGCAGCTCTACCCGGTCGGCACGCTGAACCGGACCGAGGCCAAGACGGCCGTCGCCACCCTCGCCCCCACCGGCTGGACCCCCATCGGACCGGCCCTGCTCGGCGCGGCCCAGGACCTGGAGGGCGGCAACGCCACCAAGCGCATCGTCCTCATCACGGACGGCGAGGACACCTGCGCCCCGCTCGACCCGTGCGAGGTCGCCCGCGACATCGCCGCCAAGGGCATCCACCTCGTCATCGACACCCTCGGCCTGGTCCCCGACGCCAAGACCCGGGCCCAGCTGACCTGCATCGCCGAGGCGACCGGCGGTACGTACACCTCCGTGCAGCACAAGGCCGAACTCTCCGGCAGAGTGCGCCAGCTCGTCGACCGGGCGGCCGATCCCGTGGTCAACCCGGTGGCGACCGAGGGCGCCAAGCAGTGCGCGAACGCGCCGCAGCTCAAGCCCGGCCTGTACAGCGACCGCGAGAGCTTCGGCGAGCACCGCTGGTACCGGGTGGACGTCCTGCCCGGCCAGGAGCTGCGCGCCTCGGTCAGCATCGGCGCCGACCGCGCCGTCAACAACGACTACGGCGTCCTGCTGCGCGCCACCACCGTCCACGGGCGGGAGATCGTACGGGGCTCGGAGGCGGGCGACGGACGCACCGACGTCCTCTCCACGGGCCTGCGCTACCCCAAGGCCGACCTCGGTGACTCGGACGACGCCGACGGCAAGGACGGCAAGCCCGCCGCCGAGACCGTCTGCCTCCAGGTCAGCAACTCCTTCTCCGCCCCGGCATCGGTCAAGACCACCCCGGGCATGCCCGTCGAGCTGACCATCGACGTGGTCGACGGCCCCGGCGGCTCCTCCGACGTCGCCGCCTTCGGGCTCGGCCGCGGCTGGTGGACCCTCGGCGTGCTGGTGCTCGCCGGACTGCTCGCCGGACTGGTGTGGGGCTGGATCTCGCGCTGGCGCATCTCCGTCTGGAGGACCAACTGATGCGTACCGTACGCAGACTGACCGCCGGCCTGCTGACCGCGGCCGCCGCCTTCGCGGTGGCCGGGGCGGGCGTGGGCACGGCCGCCGCCGACACCCCGTCGCCGAGCCCGACCGCTTCCGCGGGCAAGGGCAAGGGTGCGGCCGGGTCCGAGGCCGCCCCGACCGAGGCGGGCACCAGCTTCCGCACGGCGGCGGCGTTCCGGCCGGGCCAGAAGGCCACCGCCGGCGCCGCCAGCGGTGACTACCTCTACTGGGTGCTCCCCGTGGACGCGCAGCAGCGCGTCACGGTCCGGGCGGCCGTCACCCTGCCCGACGCGGCGACCCGCCACGGGGCCTCGACCTGGCAGATCGACGTGTACGACGGCCTGCGCCGCCGGCAGGCGTGCACGTACGGGGCGCAGACCCGCGCGGCGGCCAAGGAGGCCGCCACCGTCGACCTGTCCTGCACCCTGCGCACGGTCCGCGCCGGGGCCGAGGCATGGGCCAACGACCCGCTCCCCGGCAGCTACTACGTCCGCCTCACGGTCGTGAACGCGCCCGAGGAGGACAAGGGACTGCCGGTCAAGGTGGCCGTCGAGGCCGACGTCCACGAGGACGGCGGCGCCCACGCGGTGGACGGCGCGGTCTCCGCCCCGCTCGTACCGGCCACGGTGACCGGGGCGCTGAGCGCGCCGGAGGACGGCTGGGCGGGCGGCTGGTGGTCCGACCGCTGGATCTGGACGGCCCTGGGCGGAGCCCTGGCCGCCGCCGCGGCCCTCTTCGGCCACTCCCTCACCCGAGGCCGAGGCCGCCCGACCCGGGTCCCACCGGGGGCGTGAGCGGGGCCCGGGGGACCGGGCTGATGGGCGGTGCCGGGCTCGTATGCGGTCCCGGCGCCGCCCCGAACCGTGCAGCCGGTCCAGGCCCGCCGCTGCCCCGCTACCGGCGGGCGCCGCCCCGCCACCCGGACCCAGCCGCCCTGACCCCGGCGGGCGATGGGCCAAGTGGGAGCGGGGGTCTCAAGGGGTGGGCGGGGGTGTCCGAAGGAGAGGGAGGTTGTTCCTGTGCGGGGGCGGCCGACCTTCTCTTTCCGGGAGTTCCGCCATGCGCCTGCTCGTACGTCTGATCGCCGCGGCCCTGATTGCCATGGCCCCCGCATCCGCCGGGGGCGCCGCCGCGGCGGACGGGCCGGAGCCGGTGCGGGCGCCGCTGCACCTCTCGCGCAACGCCGTCCCCGGTGAGTACATCGTCGTCCTCGACGAGGGCGTCGACGCCGTCGGCCTGACGGAACGCCTCAGGCTGTGGCCCACCTTCCAGTACGGCGCGGCCATGAACGGCTTCGCCGTACCGCTGACCCCCGCCCAGCTGGACCGCGTCCGCACCACCCCCGGGGTGAAGTCCGTGGAGGCCGACAGCGAGGTGTTCGCCCCGCCCGCCCCCGTCACCACCGGCCCCGCCCCCACCGCCGGCCGGGCCCCCGCCCCCACCTGGGGCCTGGACCGCATCGACCAGCGCACCCTGCCCCTCGACGGCGCCTTCACCACGCGCGGCGACGGCGCGGGGGTCACCGCATACATCCTCGACACGGGCATCGACTACGACCACCCCGAGTTCGGCGGCCGCGCCGCCCCCGGCTTCGACGCCATCGGCGACGGGCGCGACGGCCGCGACTGCCAGGGGCACGGCACGCACGTGGCGGGCACGGTCGGCGGCCGTACGTACGGCGTCGCACCGGCGGTCGGCCTGGTCAGTGTCCGCGTACTCGACTGCGAGGGCCGCGGCACCTACTCGGGCGTCGTCGCCGGCCTCGACTGGGTGGCCGAGCACGCCGCCCGCCCCGCCGTCATGAACGTCTCCCTCGGCGGCGACCGCTCGGACGCGGTGAACCGGGCCACCACCGCCGTGGCCGCGGCGGGTGTCCTGCCCGTCGTCGCGGCGGGCAACTCCGCCGCCGACGCCTGCGCCTCCTCCCCGGCCTCCGCCGAACGGGTACTGGCGGTGGGTGCGAGCGGCCCGCGCGACGAGGTGAGCTCCTTCTCCAACTGGGGCGCCTGCGTGGCCCTCCACGCCCCCGGCGAGCAGATCGAATCGGCCCGCCTCGGCGGCGGCAGCGTCGCCCTCAAGGGCACCTCCATGGCCGCACCGCACGCCACCGGGGTCGCCGCCCTCCACCTCGCGGCCTCCCCGACGGCCTCACCGGAGGCCCTGGCCGCGCGGCTCACCGGGACGTCAACACCGGGCCTCCTGACCGGGCTCCGGCCGGGCGCCCCCGACCGGCTGCTCTTCACCGGCGGCCTGTGACCCCGTACGCACGACGGCGCCCGCCCCTTCCGTACCCGTACGGAAGGAAACGGGCGCCGCGCGCTCCGGAAGGGCGGTCCGCCTCAGCCCAGGCGGGTGACCCGGCTGCCGAACGAGGGCTCCACCAGCGCCCCCTTCACCGCCACCGGCACGCTCTTGGCGCCGTCCCCGTCACCGGCCGTCAGTACGGCGACCTCCGCACCCGCCTTCGCCGTGTGCGGCAGCGCCGAGGCGCCGGGGGCCAGCGTCAGCTTGAACTGCTGACCGGGTACGCCGATCACGTTCAGGTCCTTGGTCGCCACGAGCGGGGTGCGGCCGCCGAGCCCGTCGTCCACCCAGCCGACCACATCGCCCTTGCGGACCAGCGGCGCGGCGGCCAGGGCCCCCCGCACCGACTCGATGATCTTCCGGCTGTTCGCCAGCACCAGCGCCAGGCTGTTGGTCGCGTCCGGGTCCGGACCTTCCGCGCGCTGCTCCATCAGCGTGCCGAGGATCAGCGGCGTTTCGTCGCCGACCGACTTGTACGCGGCCCACATCAGGGTGCCGCCGGCGGGCGTACTGGAACCGGTCTTGATCCCGCGCACGCTGAGACTCGACACGCTGAGCAGGGTGTTGTTGTTGATCAGCGGCTGCGGCAGCCCCTTGATGGGCGCCTGGGGGAGGGCGACGATCGCGCGGAACGCCTCGTCCTTCATCACGGCCTCGGCCAGCTTGAGCTGGTCGGTGGCCGTGCTGACGGTCTTCGCGTCGAGGCCGCTGGGGTCGGTGTACGTGGTGTTCGTCATGCCGAGGTCGCGGGCGGCGGCGTTCATCTTCTCGACGAACGCCCCCTCGGAGTCGCTGCCCGTGTCCCAGCGCGCCAGCAGGCGGGCGACGTTGTTGCCCGAGGGGATCATGAGCATCTTGAGCATGTCCTGCTGGCTGAACTTCGTACCGGCGCTGAGGCCCACGATCCGGGACTCGTGCTCGGAGTTGCCCTCGGCGACGGCCTTCGCGTCGACGGTGACGTCGGGGCCGTTCTCGTTCTTGCGGAGCGGGTGGCCCTTGAGGATCACGTACGCGGTCATCACCTTGGCGACGCTCGCGGTGGGCACGGGCTTCTGCTCGCCGAAGGTCCCGATGTCACCGGAGCCGGGGATGCGGACGGCGCCCTGGCCCTTGGCGGGCCAGGGTACGGAGAACTGCCCGTCGACGGAGTGCGAGGTCTCGGAGGCGACGAGCTGCGGGGCGGGGAGCGGGCGCAGTATCTGGGCGCCGATGGCTGCGCCGCTGATCAGCAGCAGGATCGGCGTCCACACCTTGACGCGGCGCACGAGGGTACGGCGGGGGGTCTCCGCAGGCGGAGCGGTGTTGGTGAGCTCGGCGAGCAGGTCGAGCGGGGGGAGGGGCCCGGCCTGCGGGGCCTGCGGACCCTGCGGCGCGTCGGGCGCGGGCTGCGTGGTGCGGGGTGTGGCTGGGCCCGCGGGCTGCGTAGTGCGGGGCGCGGTGGGGGACGCGGGCTTCGGGGCGTCGAGCGGCTTGAGCGCGACGAACTGGCTCGTCCGCTCGGAGTCCCCGCCCCCGCCTCCGTCCCCGTCTCGGTCCTCGGCCGCAGGCTTCCGCGCCCAGGCCGGCCCGGCCTTACCGCTGCCGGCGTCCGTCCCACCGGGCCGCGTGAGCACCCGCGTCCGCTCACTGTCCCCGTCACCGGCACGCCCCGTGCCCGCGCCCTCCCGCTGGCTCGGACTCCCGGCAGGCCCGTCACCCTGGCTCGGGCTCCCGCCCAGGCCCTTGCTCTGGCTGGGGGTTCCGGCCTTGCCCTTGTTCTGGGTCGGGGTGCCGCCCTGGCCGTCGCCCCGGCTCGGGGTTGCGTTCGTGCCCTTGCTCTGGCTGGGGGTTCCGGCCGCGCCCTTGTCCTGGGTCGGTGTCTCTCCCCGGCCCTTCGCCAGGCTCGGGCTGTCGCCCAGGTCCCTCTCCCGGCTCGGGTTACCGGCCGGGCCGTTGCCCTGGCTGCCGCCCTGGCCTTCGCCTCGGCTCGGGCTTGCGGCCTGGCCCTTGGCGGGTGCCTTGGGCGTGACGCCGCCGTCACCCTTGCGGGCGGCCTGGTCCTGGTTGGTGCCCTCGGCTGCGGCCTGGTCATGCCCCTGGGCAGGACGCTGGGGTGCGGCTGCGCCGCTGGATGTGTCCTCGTCCCGACCCGTGGCCCTGGTCTCGCCCCGGCCCTTGGGCGCGTCAGCGCCCTGGGCCGTGCGCTTGGCGCCGTCCCCGGACGTGTTCTCATCCTTGCCTGCGCCTGCGCCTGCGCCTGCGCCTGCGCCTGCGCCTGCGCCTGCGCCTGCGCTCGGGCCGGTGGCCTTGGTCGCGTCTTCGCTCTGGCCCTTGGCCGGGTTCTTGGGTGTGGCTGCGCCCGTGTGCTGGCTCCTAGCGGGGGCCTCGGGGGCGGTCGTGCCCTTCGAGCCCAGCTCGGGCTGGTCTTCGCGTACGGGTGCCTTCGCGGTCGGCTGCTCCGGGGAGTTGGCCGACGGCTTCGCGTCGCCGCTGGTCCCCTGGGCCACGGGCTTCGGAGGCATGCGCAGGAGCTGGGTCTTCTCGGCGGCTTCGGAGCCGGGCTCGGCCTTCGGCTCGTCGGCGGGCAGCACGGGCCGTCGGAAGACGCGCGTCGCTTCCGCCTCGGCGGTGTCTGTGTTCCGAGCGGCCTTGACGCCGTGTTCCGGCTCGGCGTCGGCCGCACCGCTGGGGCTCGCCGTGGCGCGCGACGGTGCCTTGGCCTTGTCGGTGTGCTCGGACTCCGTCGTCGCGGAGCCCTGGGCGGGCTTCTGCCCGGCGGCATCCGTGGCCCCGCGCCCGGACCTTGTCCCGGCCTCGGCGCCGGGCGCCGACCCCGCGTCGGCCGAAGCGCTGGTTACCCGCTCGGTGTTGGCCCGCGTTTCGGCCCCGAACTGAGCCTTGGGCTTGTCGGCGGCCTCGGCAACATCTGCGCCCTGGGTGGGGGCCTGCCCGCTGGAGTCCGTACCCGCTCTGTCGCCGGGCGCCGGCTCGGCGTCGGCCGAGGCCCCGAGGCGTGCCTTGGCCTTGTCGGTGGGCTCAGAGCCCGCCGTCGCGGAGCCCTGGGCGGGCTCCCGCCCGGACTTTGTCCCGGCTTCGGCGCCGGGCTGCGCCTTCGGCTTGTGGCCGGCCTTGGCAACGTCCGCACCTCGGGCAGGCTTCCGCCCGGAGGCGTCCGCGGCCTCGGCCGAAGGCTCGGACTGTGCCTTGGCCTTGTCGGTGGGTGCGGCCGTGCCCTGGGCGGGCTTCCGGCCGATGGCGCCGGGGGCATCCGGCCCGGAGTTCGCCCCGGCCTTGGCGCCGCGCGCCGGTTCCGCGTCGGCCGATGCACCGGACTCGGCGTCGGCCGAAAGGCCGGACTCGGCTTCGGAGCCGCCTTCCGCGGCGGCGGGCTCGGCCCCGTCAGGGGAGGGGAGTTTCAGGACGCGCGTGGCTTCCGCTTCCGCACCCTCCGCGGCCTCGGCGGACGCGTTGTCAGGGTCCGTCCCCGCAGCGGCGGTTTCCTCGCGCTCCGGGTCGTCCGAGGAGCCGCCCGCCACCGTTATCGCCTTCATCCCAGCCCGCCTTGCCGTTCACACTGTGCAGATACCATGCGGCGGCTCCCCGACAGGGAGCCGCCGCACAAGTAGATGTACGGCGGGCACCACTCGTTCCCGCCGCTGGATCTTGTGACCGTACGGTCATATTCGGTTGAGTACGGCTACTCATGACCCCGCCCCCGCCCCCGCCCACCATGGACCGAAAGACCACCGCACCACCGAACGGGGCCCGCTCATGCTCAGCCGTCTCGCCGCCGCCCTCGTGCCCGCCTTCGGCCGGCTCACCGTCACCGCAGACCCGGCCAACCAAGCCAATCAGGCCAACCCGGTCGACCCGGCCGCCCCCGCCACCGGTTCCATCCTCCTCGCCAACCACACCTCCCTCGCCGACCCCGCCGTCGTGGTCGCGGCCCTGCGCCGGCAGGGGATCGAGCCCGTCATCCTGGCCACGGCCGGGCTGTGGCGCGTACCGCTGCTCGGGCGGGCGCTGCGCCGCGAGGGGCATATCGCCGTGCACCGCGGCACCGCCCACGCCGCCGCCTCCCTGGACGCCGCCGCCGTCGCCCTCGCCTCCGGTCGCAGCGTGCTGGTCTACGGCGAAGGCAGGCTCCCGGGGCGCCGGGACGCGGGGGAGTCGGAGCCCGGCCCCTTCCGCAGCGGCCCGGCGCGGCTCGCCGCCGCGACGGGAGCCCCTGTCGTGCCCGTCGGCCAGGCCGGCGTGCGCCGCCTGTGCTCGGGCAGCCGTACGAAGCAGCTCGCGGGCGTCTTCACCGCCCCGCTGCGCCGCCCCTGCCTGCACGTCCACATCGGCGCGCCGCTGCACCTGCCCGACGCGGTGGGGGAGGCCACGGACCGGGCCCGCGAGGCCGTCACCGCCGCCTGGCGCACGGCCGCGTCCGCCGTCGGCGAGACACCCCGCTCCGCCGGCTGACCACCTCACCGCGTGCTGTGCCCGAGCACCACGTGCGGCACGGCCTCGCGGTCGGCATCGGTGTCGAGGAAGGACACGACCAGCGGGCTGCTCCCGGCGGGCCCGCCCGCTGTCGCGCGCAGCCGGTAGCGCTCCACCCGTACGGCCTCCCGCGCGAGCGGCGCACCACCCGTGAACAGCGAAGCGGGCCGGGCCGGGCATCGGTGGCCATCCGCAGCTCGGCGGGACGCCAGGCCGCGCCGGCGGCGTCGTAGCGCTCCAGGAGGAACCCGGGCCCGGCGGCGGCCACCGGAGCGCCCGCTCCACCGACGAGGGGTTCCATCTGGAAGGCGACGAGCAGATGCCGGTACTCGGCGGAGTTCCCGTTCCGCAACGTGACGGTCAGCTCCTGCGCGACACCACCCCGTACGAGGGCAAGCCGCCCTCCCCGGGTCTCGACGGAGACGCCGAGCCAGGTCGGGACCACCGGTCGCGTCGGGGACGGCGAAGCTGATGCCTCGTACGGACATGGCTGCGGCTCCCCCTGGACGGCGACGCTTCGGTCACGACCCCGCGGCGCGGGCGGGCAGCGGCTTGTCGAAGCTGAACGCGGTCACGGCCATGCGCTCGCGGAAGTAGAAACGGTGGGCGTCGGTCCGGTGAGTGCCGGAGTCCAGCGCCAGCGTGGTGCAGTCGGCGGCGACGGCGTGCTCCTCCAGGTGGGCCAGCAGCGCACGGCCCACCCCGCCCGAACGGGACGCGGCGGCGGTGACCAGGTCGTCGACGTACAGCTTCCGGATCACGGACGTGGTGGCGACGAGCCGCCACCCGGCCGCACCCACGCAGGTGCCGTCCGCGTCGTAGGCGGCGGTGAACCGCAGCCCCTGCGGCCGGCCCTCGGCGAGGACGGCGAGGAATGATTCCTCGGTGAGGTGGGGACGCAGTTCCAGCAGTACGGGCAGCAGGTCGCTGAGGAGCCGGGAGTCACCGGGCTCCAGGTCGATGATCTTCATTCCGCCAGCGTATCGGCCCCGGACGGGCGCCCCGGCTGTCGCGCGAGAGCCCCGCCCGTGCCCCAATGGAGAGTACGAGAGCACCCGACAAGGAGTGGCATCCCCCATGAAGTACATGCTGATGGTCCTCGGGCGACAGGCCGACTACGACGCCATGGGTGGCAAGCCGGACAGCGGCGGCGGCCCCGCGTGGTCCCCGGCGGACCTCAAGGCGATGTTCGACCACATGAACGCCCTGAACGAAGACCTGGCCGCGTCGGGCGAGTGGGTCGACGGCCAGGGCCTCGCCGAACCGCGCCGGGCGAAGCTCGTCACCGCCGCCCCGGACGGCTCACCGGAGGTCTCGGACCAGCCGTACGGCGAGACGCGGGAGGTGCTGGCCGGGTACTGGATCGTCGACGTGGCCGACTTCGCCCGCGCCGCCGAGATCGCGGCCCGCGCCTACGCCTGTCCCCTCCCCGAGGGCGCCCCGAACTACCCGGTGGTCGTCCACCCCCTGGACACCGGCCCCGACGCCTAGAGCCTGTCCGGCGGATCATGGCCGTGGGGCCGTGGGGCTTGCGACGGATCGCGGACATCGTGACGCTTCCGGGATCCGCCATGGTCAGCCTGCGGCGGGATGGAACCTCGATCCCACCACGCCGCCGTACCGATCGACCTCGTACGGCGCCGCGCCGGCAGAAGTCTGCCGGTCCTGTCCCGTCGTGCCGTCCAGGACGAGCGGTTCGCCGCCCACCTCCCCGTACACGGCACCGTGCCAGAATCCGCTGACCTTCGGCACCTTCCGTCCGGAACCGTCGGGCAAGGCCCACCGCTTCTGAACCGAAGCGGCGTCGAACACCGTGATCCCGCGGTCTGCCTCCCGGTACCCGTACGTGGAGCACAGGACCAGGGACTGGGCGTCGTGGCGGCACCGCCAGCCGCTGCCGTCGAGCGCCGCGCGCTGCTCACCGCTGACGGCATCCACGACGAGCGTCTTGTCCTTGAGGGTCGCGCTCAGCAGCCGGGGCGCGGCGACTGCCGGCTGCCGCGCCTCCGCCACGGTCCAACGCTGTTCACCCGTGGCCGCGGCAACGCCCAGCAGCCTGCCCGCGCCGAACCCCGTCTTCTCGCCGCCGGCAACGACGCCGTCAGCGAGGGCCACCGCACGGAAGTCGGACTTCGTCCAGCGGACGGTGCCCGCGGAGGGGTCCACGGCGTACGTGGTGTCAGCCGCGGTGACGAGCGCAGTGCCCGGGTCGACTCCGATGACCTGGGGCGCGAGGATCTCGTCGGCCCCGATGGCCGTGGCGCCGAGCCCGCGGGAGCTGGGAGCGGCCACGATCTCGGCCGACCATGCCGTCTTGCCGCTGGCCGTCTCGACGGCCAGCACCTCGATCACGGCGCGGTCCGGCGCGGTCCCCTGCCCCTTCACATCCCTGTTCCAGGCGGCGTACACGGTCGCACCGTCGGCCGAGACGAGGGGAGCGGCCCGGTTGCTTCCGAACCCGCCCTTGTCTGCCGCGTACTTCGTGGCCACGTCCCACCGCGATGCACCGGTCTCGGTGTCGATCGCCTTCAACCCGTCCTCAGCGGTGATGTAGGCGACCCCGCCGGCAAGCGTGACCGCCGGCCGTGCCGCGCCCCCGCTCGTCGTACTCGGCTGGCCGGCGCCCGGCAAGTCGACGGCAGGCCCGGCGAAGCGCACGGGCGGGTCGAACGCCGGACGGCTTGGCTTCCCGGAAGCCGCAGGGGACGGTTCCGCGGACTCACCGGACGACTTCGCATCCGAGGAACTGCCGTCTCCGCAGGCGACCAACGCGACTGTCGCCAGCGTCACTCCTGCCGCAGCAGCGGCCCATCGTCGCGTCATGCCTGTCCGGCTCATCGCTCCCCCTGGTCGTGATCTTCGTGATTACGACGACCCTAGCGGGTGGGCTTCCTGAAGACCCGTGAGTTCTCCAGCCACCCGACAGCGAGCCTGCGCGCGACGAATAGGGCCCTCTCGAAGCCACCTAGCCTTGGCCCCGGACGGCGCGAACCGGCCGGGAAAGCGTCCGTATGTCGGACATGGGGCACGGCTGTCGGTGCGCGGCCCTACTCTTGATCACGTGAGCATGACCCCTGACAACCAGTGGACTGACGACCAGTCGCCCCCCGACCGCACCCTCGCCGAGATCAACGCCGACATCCGCTGTCTCTTCGCGCGGGCCGCCGGCCGGCTCTCCGACGCCGAACGGCTCCGCCACGCCCTGCTCCTGGAGGAGTGGGCCACGGCGATGCGCGCCTCGGTGGTACCGGCCGCCTAGAGCCTGCCCGGCCGGTACCCGCTGAGGTCCGGGCGCGGTCTCAGTCGAGGCAGAACTCGTTGCCCTCGATGTCTTGCATCACGATGCACGAGTCGTGCCCGTCGTACAGCAGCTCCAGCCGTTTCGCCCCGAGCGGGAGCAGCCGGGCGCACTCCGCCTCCAGCGCCGCCAGCCGCTCCTCGCCCACCAGCCCCGTGCCGACCCGGACGTCCAGGTGCACCCGGTTCTTGGCCACCTTGCCCTCGGGGACCCGCTGGAAGAACAGCCGCGGGCCCACCCCCGTCGGATCCGTCACCGCGAACGCGCTGCCCCGCCGCTCCGGCGGCTGCGCGCGGTCGAATTCGTCCCAGCTGTCGAAGCCCTCCGGCGGCGGTGGGACGACGTACCCCAGGACCTCGCACCAGAAGCGGGCGACCCGCTCCGGCTCGGCGCAGTCGAAAGTGATCTGAACCTGCTTCACCGATGACATCAGCGCACCCTAGCAGCGGAGTTCGGCCCGGCACGGTTCATTCCGGCCGCCCCCGCGGGTCCACCGGGGCCAGGACACCCAGCCGGTCCTCCACCGCCTGCGCCGCCGCCAGGCACAGGTCCTCCCGGAAGGCGCGGCCCACGATCTGCACCCCGCAGGGCAGTCCGTCCGCGACCCCCGTCGGCACGGCCACCGCAGGCACGCCCACGAAGCTGGTCGCCGTGCACAGCCGCATGGCCGAGGTGACCCGGTCCCGCCCCGCCCGGTCGCGGGATTCCAGCCCCGGCTCGACCGGCGGCTCCGTGAAGGACGGGCCGAGCAGGAGCGGGTACTCGTCCAGGAACGCGGCCCACGAGCGGCGGATGTTCAGCCAGGTGCCCATCAGCCCGATCAGTTCCGCCGCGCTCGCCGGAGGGGTCTCCTCCATCAGCATCCCGATGTACCGGTCCCCGCCCTCACCCAGCAGCCCGCGCACCGCCGGCCAGCTCGGGGCGAACTCGGCCAGCGTGATCCGGCCGTACGCCTCCAGCGCCTCGTCCAGCCGTGGTACGTCGGCCACCTCGCGCACGTCGTACCCGGCGGCCCGCAGCGCCTCGGCCGCGCGCTCGACGGCCGCCCGCACGGTCGGGTGCACCCCGTGCCCGCCCGGGTCCGCCACCACCGCGACCTTCACCGGCCCGGGGAGGGCTTCCCCGTACGCGGGCACCGGTACGGCCCGCGGATCGCGCGGGTCCGCTCCCGCCAACGCCTCGTACGCCAGCCGCAGATCGCCCACCGTGCGGGCCAGCGGGCCGTCCGTGACCAGCAGCTGCGAGGCCGGGCCCGGGTCCTCGGGGCCGAGGAAGCGGTGGTCGGCGGGGAAGCGCCCGGTGGTCGGTTTCAGCCCCGCCACCCCGCAGAACTGCGCCGGGACGCGGATCGAGCCGCCCGAGTCGTTGCCGAGGCCGAGGGCCGCCATGCCCGTCGCGACGGCCACCGCGTCGCCCCCGCTGCTGCCGCCCGGAGTCCGGCCCGGATCCCAGGGGTTGACGGTGTCCCCGAACAGCTCGCTGCGCGTGTGCATCCCGGCCAGGATCAGTGTGGGTACGTTCGCGTGCCCGATCGGGACCGCCCCCGCGGCCCGCAGCCGCGCCACCGGGGGCGCGTCGGCCGCCGCCGTCAGATCGCGGAAGCGCCATACCCCGTAGGTGGTCGGTACGCCCTCCACCGCCGTGGTCTCCTTCACCGTGAACGGCACGCCCGCGAGCGGCCCCAGGGCCTCACCGGCGGCCCTCCGGCGGTCGATGGCGGCCGCGTCCCGGAGAGCGCCCTCCGCCATGAGCTGGGTGACCGCGTTGACCCGGGGATTGACCGCCGCGATGCGCTCCAGATGGCTCGCGGCCAGCTCGACGGCGGACACCTCACCGCTCCGCACGGCCGCCGCCTGCGCGGTGGCCGGCCACCGCCACAGCTCTTCTCCCATGTCGTGCACGCTCCCTGTCCGGTCCTGTTCCGATGCGCTTGCATCGGAACCTTAGCCGGAGATCCGATGCGGGCGCATCGGATAAAGTGAGGGCATGCCCAGACAGGTGGACCACGAGAGCCGGCGCCGACTCATCGCCGACGCCGTCTGCCGGCTCGCGGACGAGCGCGGGCTGGAGGGTGTGACCCTGCGCGACGTCGCCGCCCGCGCCGAGGTGTCCATGGGCGCCGTCCAGCGGTGTTTCCGTACCAAGGAGGAGATGCTGCTGTTCGCCCTCGGGGCCATCGGCCGCCGGATCGGCGAGCGGGTACAGGCGCGCCTGGTCCGCAGCCCCGCCCAGTCGGCGGCCTCGGCGCTCGGGCACGCGGCCACCGAGATCGCGCTGCTCGACGCGGAGCACCGCGCGGAGGCCCGCGTCTGGCTCGCCTTCCTCGCCCAGGCCGCCGTCGACCAGGGCCTCGCGGAGGTGCTGCGGGCGAACTACGCCGCCCTCCAGGAGCTGTTCACCGGCCTCGTCTCCGAAGCCCGCGCCGCCACCGGCCGTCCGTCCGCACCCGTGGACGCGGTACGGGAGGCCCGCGCGCTGCTCGCCCTCGCGGACGGGCTCACCACGCACGTGCTCATCGGGCATCTCGGCGCGGCGGAGGCCCAGGAGGTGCTGCACACGCACCTGAGCAGGCTGTGGGAGGGCGCGGAAGCCCCGGAAACGGCCTGACGGGCGCGCGGGAGAGCGGCGGCAGAGGAGTCAGCCGGCCTCGGGCACGCCCAGGATCCGCCGGAGCCAGCGCGTGCGGGCCTCATGGGCGTCCCGGGTGAGGGCGGCGAGCGGTGCGAGGGAGTCGAAGCCGTGGAACGCGCCCGGCCACACGTGCAGTTCGGCCCGGCCGCCGGCCCGCCAGAGGGCGTCGGCGTACGCCACCCCCTCGTCCCGGAAGGTCTCCGCCGAGCCGACGTCGATATAGGCCGGGGGCAGCCCGGACAGATCGGTGGCCCGCGCCGGAGCGGCGTACGGGGGCAGGTCCGGGGCGCCGTAGCGCTCGCCCAGCAGGGCCTGCCAGGCGGTCGCGTTGGAGGTCCGGTCCCAGGTGTCGACCCCGGCCATCTGGTGGCTGGAGAAGGTCCGGCCGCGGTCGTCGAGCATCGGGCACAGGAGCAGCTGCCCGATCGGTACGGGCCCGCCGCGGTCCCGGGTGAGCAGGGCGAGCGCGGCGGCCAGGCCGCCGCCCGCGCTCTTGCCGCCGATGACCACGCGCTCCGCGTCCAGGCGGAGCCCGGCGGCGTGAGCGGCCAGCCACACGAGCCCGGCGTAGCAGTCCTCCAGCGGCCCGGGGTAGCGGGTGCCCGGTGCCAGCCGGTACTCGACGGACACCACGGCCAGCCCCAGCGGGAGCGCCCAGTCGCGCAGCAGCTTCGGGAGCACGGACGGGGCGTTGCCCATGACCATGCCGCCGCCGTGCATGTAGTAGAGCACCGGCAGCGGTCCGGCCGTACCGGCGGGCCGGGCGCTGACGAGCGTGACCTCGGGCGCGCCGGGCGGTCCGGGGGCCCGTAGCTCCGCCACGTCGAAGAGGCCGTCCGCGCCGAGTTCCGCGAGGGCGGGCCGGGACCGGGTGGCGCGATCCCGCTCCAGGACGGCCGCCAGGTTGTCCGGGGTGATCGGCTCCCAGGGCCCGTCACCCGGCACCGTCAACGCCGCGCGCAGCTCCGAATCGAACGGCGGCACCGCGCCGGGCGTCGGCCCGGACCGGGCGGGGGAGGGCTGCGCGGGGTCCATACGGCCCAGTGAACCACCTGGACACCGGCCGCCGGAGGGGTGTTCCGCACACTGCACGCGCTGTGAAGTTGTGTCCCCCGAGAGCCCTTTGTCGATCGTAAACCGCACAGCCGGTAAAGCCGTGGCCCCTATGGAGTGAATCCCGTCAGGACGCCGTGACCCCTGGCCGGAACCTTCCCTACGGTGGCCACTCTTCGCTCATCACCACAACTGGGGGGCCGGTGCGCAACCACCGACTCGTAATGACCGCTGCCTTCGTGGCGGCCGGTCTCGGCATCATCCCGGGAGCCGCGCTGGCGGCGGATCCCGTACCTGTACCCGTACCCGTCGCGGCGGGGGTGGCCGAGGCCATGGCCAAGGCGTCCACCTCCGAGGGCTTCCACAGCCCGGCCGACCGCACGGTCCGTACCGCCCTGCCGGCCGCGGGCGGGAAGGCCAAGGCGAGCACGCAGCCGAACGCCAGGGCGGCGGCGCCGCAGACGGCTCAGGCCGCTCAAGCCGCCCCGGCCGCTCAAGCCGGGCCCGCCGCTCAAGCCGCTCAAGCCGCTCAAGCCGCCCCGGACGCGCAAGCCGCTCCGGCCGCCGCGGCCGACACCGGGGCCAACGCCGGGCTCGCCGTGGACGTCAGCGGCACCAGCTACACCGCCCACGGCATCGACCTCACCGCCCTGATCACCAGCGCCGACTTCGCGCTCGGCGTCGTCATCGACTGGGGCGACGGCAGGACCGACACGCTCACCGCCCGAGGCAACGAGGAGGTGCGCCGCTCACACACGTACGACAAATCCGGCGAGTACCAGGTGAAGGTCACCGTGACCGACACCGCCAACGGCGTCCAGGCCGTGAACGGCGGCGCCTTCCTCACCCCCGGCGCCGACTTCACGCCCCACACCCCCACCCGGCTCCTCGACACCCGCGACGGCACCGGCGCGGCCCTCGGCAAGGTCGCCGGGCAGGGCTCGGCCCGGGTGAAGATCGCCGGGAACGCCGCGATCCCGGCGGGCGTCACCGCCGTGGCCCTCAACGTCACGGTCACCGAGACCGTCGACAGCGGGTTCGTCACCGCCTGGCCCGGAGCGGGCTACGACCGCCCCGGCACCTCGAACCTGAACTACACGCCGGGCAAGTCCGTGCCGAACCTGGTGATCGTCCCGGTCGGCGAGGACGGGTACGTGGAGCTCTACAACGGCGGTCCGCAGCCCGTCGACCTGATCGCCGACGTCACCGGCTACTTCACCCGCGCCAAGGCCGACGGCTACACCTCGATGACGCCCGCCCGCTTCGTGGACACCCGCGAGGGCCTGGGCACGGCGCGTGGCAAGCTCGCCGCCCGCAGCGCCTTCACGACCCGGATCGGCGGCCTGCAGGCGGTGCCGCAGGGGATCTCCGCCGTCGCGCTGAACGTCACGGTCACCGAACCGGACGGGCCCGGTCACCTCACCGCCTACTCGGGCGGCGGCGCCGCCCCGACGGCGTCGAACCTCAACTTCGTACGGGGCCAGACGGTGGCCAACGCGGTGATCGTGCCGGTGGCCGCCGACGGCACGGTCAAGATCTTCAACGGGTCCTGGCACGCGGCGCACGTCGTGGTCGACGTCGTCGGCTACTACAGCAAGGACAGCAAGGCCGCCTTCCTGCCCTTCTCCCCGTTCCGTACGCTCGACACCCGCGAGGAGGCGTACGGCTGGCCCGGCGGCCGCTTCCGGGCCCGCGAGTACATCACGCAGGGCTTCACGCCGGAGGCGGCGGAGGGCGTCGAGGCGTACGTCCTGAACGCCACCGTCACCGAGACGGCCGGCACCGGTTTCCTCTCGGTGGCCCCGAGCCCCGGCCCGCTGCCGGCGGAAGGCGGCCCGGCCGCCCCCGCCCCGGCGCGCCCCGGCTCCTCCACCCTGAACTGGACGGAGGGGGACACCGTCCCGAACCTGGTCCAGGCGGCCGACGGCGAACACGGCGTCATCACCTTCTGGAACCAGGGCTACCAGGACGCGGACCTCGTGCTCGACGTCTTCGGCGTCTACCAGTCGAAGTGAGCCCCCGGGGGCGGCGCGCACGGGCCCGCGCCGCCCCCGGGCCTGCGTAGAATGCGCGAATGATCTTCATCGTGGTGAAATTCCCCGTCAAGCCCGAGCACGTCGACGCCTGGCCGGACACGGTCAAGGCATTCACCGAGGCCACCCGCGCCGAACCGGGCAACCTCTGGTTCGAATGGTCCCGCAGCCTGGAGGACCCGCACACCTATGTCCTGGTCGAGGCGTTCCAGGACGACGCCGCCGAAGCCCACGTCACCTCCGACCACTTCCGCACCGCCCTGGAAACCATGCGCCCGCTGGTGACCCGCACACCGGAAATCGTCAGCACCACCATCGAAGGCGCCACGGGCTGGAGCCGCATGGGCGAACTCGAGGTCGACTAGTCCCCGGCGGCTGAACCTGCGGAGGTTCCGATGAGAGCAGGAGCGGGCCTGCGGATGGTGGCCGTTGCCGTGACGGTGGCCGGGATGCTGGCCGGCTGCTCCTCCGGTTATGACGCCGAGGACGTGGCGTACGCCGGGGACTACGGCAGTCATCCGGCGCTCGCCGTCGTCGGGTATCCGTCCACCGGATCGCTCGGGATCACCCAGCAGGTGGTGTGGCGGATGGCCGACGGGAAGGCCGATGAGCTGGCCGCGCTGGTGGCCGACAAGGAGGAGAAGGGCGTTCCCGAGAAGACGGCCGCGAACTGGATCGCGGCCTTCGGCAAGGGGGCCCGGGGCAAGGTGACCGCCGAGTTCTACGACGAGGGGTCGCTCCGGCAGGAGGTCGTGCTCTACCTGCACGACACCGGCCAGATCAAGCAGATCCAGGTCCGGGCCACCAGGGTGGACGACAAGGACGTCTGGCGCGTGACGATGGACGAGCCCACCCCCGAGGAGGCCACCACCGTGCACCCGTGGGTACCGAAAAAGCCCGGCGAACTCGGTTCGAGGACCGGAGGATGAGCCGGCGCGGCCCCGGCCGGTAAATGCCAAGTGGACGCCAAGAGGACGGTGAGAGGGTGATCATCCGTCACCCCCTCACCAAGGAGTCCTCACCATGCCCCTCAGCTGCGGCCACGACGCGCCCGCCTACGGCGTCCCCGTCTGCGAGCACATCCGGACCGCCACCGCGGCCCTCGACCACTACCTCCACTACACCGGCCACGGCGTCGAGCGGCGCCGTCTGTGCGGGAAGTGCCGGCCCGAGGCGGATGCCGCCGTGGCGGGGGAGGTGTGCGAGGAGTGTTTCTACGCCTCCGAAGGCGGCTCGCTCGGTGTTCTGGGGCGGCCGGAGGTGGTGGATGCCCCCCGGCCCGTCGCCGGGACGGTGACGGCCACCCCGCTGCCCGAGGAGGCCGGTGAGGTCGTGGACATCGCGCCCGTGCACGGCGGGTTCGTGCTGCTCAGCGGGGACGGGCGCCTGCTGCGCTGGGATCCCGAGGCGGGCACGTGCGCGGAGGTCGCCCGGACCGGTGTCAGCGTCCCGGCGGACGCCGAGCCCTGGTGCGGCCACGAGCAGGCGTTGCGGCTGCACGCCTCCCGCGACGGCGCCTTCGCCGCCGTCGTCGTCGACCACGGCCGCCGGGGAGAGGTCTTCGACCTCGCGACCGGCGCCGTCACGCTCGCGCTGGAGAACGACGGCTACCACAGCAACACCGTTCCCTTCTCCCTGGCGTTCAGCGAGCACGAGGGCCGCGCCCTCGTCCTCCACCGCACCAACTGGAGCGTCATCGAGGTCGCCGACCCGGCCACCGGCGAGCGGCTGGTCCGGCTGCCCGCGGACGATCCCGCCTCCGCCTGGTCCGGCTACTTCCACGGCGCCCTGCACCCCAGCCCGGCGGGGACCAGGCTCGCCTCGGACGCCTGGCTGTGGAGCCCCGTGGGCCGGACCGTCGCCTGGAACCTCACGCAGTGGCTCACCGAGGGCGAAAGGGCCTGGGAGGGGGACATCGGCTGGTCCACGCTGCCGGACTGCGCGTACCTCTGGGACCGGCCCGTCGTCTGGCTCGACGAGGACCGCCTGGTCCTGGGCTGGCTCGGCGAGGACGATCTCGAAAAGGCCCCGGGCGCCCGCGTCTTCGACCTCGCCGCCCCCGGCCGCGACGGCACCGACCCCGTCGAGACCGCCGCCTTCGGCGGGCCCGAGGGCCGGTTCTTCGCCGCGGACGGCCTGCTGTACACCGCCTCCGAGGCCGGGCTCGACATCTGGGACCCGGCCGCAGGCACCCGCCTCGGCAGCCTCCCCGGCTTCCGGCCCACCCACCACGACCCCGCGCGCGGGGAGCTCGTAGAACTCTCCGCCCTGGGGATCCGCCGCTGGAGGACCCCCGGTGCCGCTGTCTGACCCCCCGCACCGGCGGCCCGCCGAGATCCCCGCCGACCGAATCACCCGCCGGCACCTGGACGCCCTGCACAGCTTCCTGCTGCGCCGAACCCGCAGCCTGCGCGCCGCCCACCACCCCGGCAGCCCCTGCTACCCCCGCCCCGCCACCCGCTCGCGCAGCACCCGCCGGTCCGGCTTGCCCCGGGCCGTCAGCGGGACCTCCGGGACCCAGAACACGGCCGTCGGCCGGTGCACCGGGGCCAGGGCCTTCTCCACCAGGTCGCACGCCTCACCGGCCACCTCGGGCCCCGGAGCGCCGCCCGTCGGCGCCACCAGGAAGGCGCACAGTTCCTCGCCGGTGAGATCGCTGTGCCGCCCCACCACGACCGCCTGCGCCACACCGGGATGCCGGGTGAGCGCCGCCTCCACCGGCAGGCAGTACACATTGTTCCCGTCGACCATCACCACGTCCTCGGCCCGGTCGTCGAGGTACACATAGCCCGCCTCGTCCACATGCCCGAGATCCCCCGTCCGCAGCCAGCCGTCCCGCAGCACCTCCGCCGTGAGCGCGGGCCGGCCCCAGTAGCCGTCCATCGTCGCCGCCGACCGCGTCCACACCTCGCCCGTCCGCCCGGCCGGCAGGGCGTGGCCGCGCCCGTCGCGCACCTCGACCCGCACCCCCTCCACCGGACGCCCCACCGACGCCAGCAGCTCCGGCCGCCCGCCGTGCGCCCCGGCCTCGTGGTCGGCGGGGGTCAGCCGGCAGATCACCGCCGCCTCGTTCGTCCCGTACCCCTGCCGCCACCGCCCGCCCCAGCGGGTCACCGCCTCCCGCAGCCGCTCCGGGAGGACGGGCGAATCCCCGTACGAGATCATCTCCAGCCCCGGGATCCCGTGCGCGGTCGCCGGATCGTCCAGCAGCCGGTACACCATCGAAGTGGTCAGGTACGTGGACACCGGCCGCAGCCGCAGACAGGCCGCCGCGAACTCCCGCGGCCCGAACGGCTCCAGGACCTCCACCCGCCCGCCGGCCCGCAACTGCTCCAGGGCCCGCCCGCCCGACCGCTGCGCCAGCGAGGTCACCGACAGATAGGCCGTCTCGGCCCGGTCCGCCGCCCGCCCGGTGTTCCGCGCCGCCATCGCCCCGAAGGTGGAGGCCACGCCCTTCGGCCGTCCCGTGGTCCCGCCCGTGTACGTCACCCGCGCCACGTCCTCGTCGCGCGCCCGCACCTCCACCGGCCCGGCGGTACGCCGCTCCGCCCGCCGGAGCAGGTCCTCCAGGCCGAGCCGCGGCGCGCCCGTGTCCGGTACCGGTACGTCGTGCACCACCAGGTCCGGCCGGCAGTCCCGCAGGATGAAGTCCAGCCCGTACAGGGCCGGCCCGGCGACGACCTGCGTCAGCCGCGCGCCCAGCAGATGCGCGGCGATCCGTACGAGCAGCACCTCGTACCGGTTGGTGCCCGCCACGCAGGCCAGCCCCGAGCCGCGCCCGATCCCCGCGTCGGAGAGCTCACCGGCCAGCCGCAGGGACCCCTCCAGCACCTCCCGGTACTCCAGCACCACCGGCCCGGCGCCGAGCGCGGGCCGGTCCCCGTACCGCTCCAACGCACCCACCAGCTCCGTGACATACCGTGCTGCCACCATCGGCCTCCCGCCTCTCCGTGTCCCGCGGCCGATGCTACGAGCCCCACCGCGCGGCCTCTCCGCCACCACCCCGGCGGCCCCCTGCCCCGGCGCCGGGCCGCTCGGCATCATGGGCGCCATGACGAACGAATCCCGTGCTCGTTCCTTCGGTTCCGCCGCCGCGCGCTACGCCGCCCACCGGCCCTCCTACCCACCCGCACTCTTCGATCTGCTGGCCCGCCTCATCGGTTTCCCCCTGGCCGGCGCCCGCGTCGCCGATGTGGGAGCGGGTACGGGCATCGCCACCGCGCTCCTGGAGCGGCGCGGGGCCCGCGTGGTCGCGGTGGAGCCCGGGGAGGGCATGGCCGAGGAGTTCCGGCGGCGCAATCCCGCCACCCCGCTGGTCCGCGCCGACGGCAACCGGCTGCCGCTGGCCTCCGGTTGCCTGGACCTGCTGACCTACGCGCAGTCGTGGCACTGGACCGACCCCGACCGGGCCGTCCCCGAGGCACTGCGGGTGCTGCGCCCCGGCGGGGCGCTGGCCGTCTGGCAGAACGACCCGGACGTGGGCGTGGGCTGGATCGCGGAGCAGCAGAAGCGCATCGAGGCGCGGTTCGGCCCCGGCTGGTACATCAACGAGCGGGCCCGCTCCCAGGAGGGGCTGCGCTTCACCGACCACCGGCTGTCGTGGTCGCGCCGCGTCCCGGTCGGCACGCACCTGGCGAAGCTGTCCACGCACTCCCTCTTCCTCATCGGGGAGCCGGGCACGGACGACTTCCTGGCCGACGAGCACGAGATCCTGAGGGAACGTTTCCCTGACGGCTGGGTGGAGGAGCACTACGTCGTGGAGCTGAACCTGGCCGTACGCAGCGGGTGAGCGCCGGATGCGGCCGATCGGGTGAAGCAACGCAACCAGCGGCGGACCCGAGCGTTGATCAAGACGCTCAGCCCCATGCACTTGTCATTCGAAGGACCAAGGACCACTGATGCTGAAGAAGATTATGGCCACCGCCGCCGCCACCGCCTCCATCGTCGGCGCGGGTGCCGCCGTGGCCGCTCCGGCCATGGCCATCGGCAACGACAACGGCGTCAGCACCGTGAACGGCAACGGCGCCGTGCAGGCGTACGGCAACCAGAAGACCCACGGCGACCAGAGCCCGCAGCTCGGCCTCGTCCAGGGCACCCTGAACAAGCCCTGCATCGGCCTGCCCGCGAAGGTCAACGCCCAGTCGATCCTCGCCCTGGTCAACGTCGGTGTCCAGGACATCAACGTCCTGTCCAACCCGCAGAACCAGCAGTGCACCGAGAACTCCACCCAGGCCAAGGGCGACGAGCCGCTCTCCCACATCCTGGACAACATCCCGGTCCTGTCGGGCAACCTGTCCGCCGGCAGCTGACGCAGTACCCTCCTGCGAGCCGGGGCCTCCGACGCCTGCGCGAGTGCCCGGGGCCCCGGCTTGTTCCCCGGGATCCGAGAGCCCGAAGACCATCCCCCCGTTCTTTGCGGTCACCGGACCCCATGTGCGGCCCCCCGCCCTCCCGAGGCGGGGGGCCGCACGGCCTTCCCGGACGTGTGAGACCGTGCCGGAAGCGGCTGATCCGGTAGCGTCGGGACATGACCACTGAGCCGCAGAGCTTCGAGATCCTGCTGGTGCCCGAGCACATCGAGAACCTGCGCGGCGCCGATCCGGCCGACCGCGCCCTGCGGGCCGCGACCGTCGAGGCGACCGGAGAACGGGGCGTCTCGGGCTACCCCCACTACCGCGGTCAGGGCGTGGAGGCCGACATCGACCCGGAGACGCGCACGGTCGAGGCCCTGCTCGTCGACGGCGCCGAGCTGGACTACGGACTCGTCGCCATGATCGCCCCGGACCGGGGCCAGGAGCGTGGCCAGGACCGGGGCACGGCCGCTCCCGGCGCATGAGCCCGGCCCGGCCCCCGCACGCGGGGACCGGGCCGGGCCGGACGGACCGGGGAGGAGCCTGCTGCCTCAGCTCACCTGGACCGTGACGTCGTCCACGACGAACGAGGTCTGGAGGGACTGGTCCTCCACGCCGTTGAACCGCAGGGTCACGGTCTGGCCCGCGAAGGCCGAGAGGTCGTAGGACTTCTCGGCATAACCGGAGGCCGCGTCCAGGTTGGAGAAGGACGCCAGCGTCTGGCCCGCCACCGTCACCGTGAACCGGTCGTAGGCGACGTTCTCGTTCTCGTCCGTGTCGATGTGCAGGAAGAACGAGAGCCGGTACGCGGAGCAGCCCGTCGGGATGGCCACGGCCTGTGCGGCGCTGTCGGTGTGCGGGGAGCCGTACCCGTTCATCCACGCCTTGTAGCTGCCGCCGTGCGGGGCCTGGCCCGCCTGGTTGGTGATCACGCCCGAGGTGGCGTTCCACGGGCTGGAGCCGTTCTCGAAGCCGCCGTTCACCACGACCTGGCGCGGGGTGCAGGAACCGCCGCCGCCCGTCACCGTCAGCGTGTAGGTGGTGGTGTGGCTGACGGTGCCCGAGCCGGTGACCGTCAGGGTGTAGGTGCCGGGCGCGGTGCTCGCGCCCACCTGGACGGACAGGGTCGAGGAGCTGCCGGACTGCACGGACGTCGGGCTGAGCGTGGCGGTCGCGCCCCCCGGCGCGCCGGACACGGACAGGGCCACGTTCTGTGCGGCGCCGCTCACGGTGGCGGTGTTCACCGTCGCCGAGACCGAACCGCCGGGAGCCGCGCTGCCCGCGGAGGGGCTGACGCCGATGGAGAAGTCCTGCGCGGGGGTCTCGCCGCCGACGGCCTGCTTCCAGACGGCGTAGGCCACGCCGTCGGCGCTGCGGTTCAGCACCGTGGCGTTGATGTTGTTACTGGTGTCGCAGGAGCTGTGGTAGCAGGGGTCGTAGGCCGCGTTGGCGGTACCGCCCCACTTGGTGGCCTGCGCCGAGGTCTTGCGGGCGCTGGCGCCGGCCGCGTAACCGGAGGTCGGGATCCCGGCCTGCTGGAAGGAGTAGTCGTCACTGCGGCCCTGGCCCTCGGTGTTCTCCTCCGGGGCGAGGTTGAGCGAGGTCCAGTACGCCTTCAGCGGGGCGGCGGTGGCGGAGTTGACGTTGTTGATGAAGTAGCCGCCGTTGGTGGAGCCGACCATGTCGAAGTTGTAGTAGCCCTTGATGGCCGAACGCTGCGCGCTGCTCAGGCTGTTGACGTAGAAGCGGGAGCCGTTGAGGCCCTGCTCCTCGTCGGTCCACCAGGCGAAGCGCACGTGCTTGGTCATCGTCGGGTTCTTCTGGGCGAGGACGAGCGCGTTCTCCAGCAGGGTCGCGGAGCCCGAACCGTTGTCGTTGATGCCGGGTCCGGCCGATACGCCGTCCAGGTGCGCGCCGAACATGACGGTCTGGTCGGCGGGGCCGCCCGGCCAGTCGGCGATCAGGTTGTTCGACGGGTAGGTGCAGGAGGAGCAGTTCTGCTCGGTGACCGTGTAGCCGGCGGCCTGGAGCTTGCCCTTCACATAGGCCAGGGACTGCGTGTAACCGGCGCTGCCCGCACGGCGGTTGCCGCCGTTCTGGGAGGCGATGGTCTGGAACTGCGCCAGGTGGGCCTGCACCTTGGCGACGTCGATGTCCGGCGGGTCGTTGCCGGGCTGGGTCCCGCCGACGTTCAGCGTGTAGTCGACGGTGTGCGACAGGGCCGCGCCCTGGCCCTTGACCACGACGGTCGAGCTGCCGGGCGCCGCGTTGGAGGTGGCGGTGAGGGTCAGCACCGAGGACTGACCGGACTGCACGGTCGCCGGGTTGAACGAGGCGGTCACCCCGGCGGGCAGACCGGACGCGGTCAGCGTCACCGACTGGGCGGTGCCGGTGGTGACGGCGGTACCGACCGTGGTGGTGACGGAGGCGCCCTGCTGGACGGTGCCGGAGGACGGGTTCAGCGACATCGAGAAGTCGTTGTTCTGACCGCTCGGCGTACACGTCGGGTCGGCGGACTGGGCGGGCACGCTGATGCCGTCCCACGCCGCCTTCGTCCGGGTGAAGAGGTCGCAGGTCGCGTCCAGGGACTTGGCGGCGCTGAGCGTCGCCGTCCGGTACTTCTTGTAGCTCATGCCGCTGGTCTTGAGCAGCATGCCGCCGTAGAAGATCTTGCCGGCGTTCTGGATGCCGACACCGGTCAGGCTGGTCTGGTTGCAGGTGCTGCTGCTGGGCTTGCCGCCGCCGGGGTTGGTGCCCTCGGCCAGGAGGTAGAACCAGTGGTTCAGGGGACCGGCCGCCGCGTGCACCTCCGTGCCGGGTATCGCCGAGCTGTAGCAGGCCGGGTCGTTGTTGACCGCCGGCGGGTTGTACATGTTGCGGATCGGCCCGCGGCCCTGGAGGTTGATGACCTCGCCGACCGTGTAGTCGGGGGTGTCGTAGGGGGCGGGCTGGTTGATGTACGCCTCGGTGAGCGCGCCGAAGATGTCACCGGTGCCCTCGCCGAGCCCGGCCTCCTGGCCGCTGGTGCCGCCGGGGGTGTTGGTGTCGATGGCGTGCCCGTACTCGTGGGCCACCACGTCCACGCCGGCGATCCACTCGTTGGCGCTGTTGCGGCCGATGGTGACCGAGCTGCCGTCCCAGTAGGCGTTCAGGTCGTTCAGCCCGACCTTGGCCGGGAAGCTGCGGCCGTTGCCGCTGACGCCGTTGCGGCCCAGCCACTGGCCGAGCATGTCCCACTGCTTCTGCGCCGCGAACATCAGGTCGACGCAGCCGGTCTCCTTGCTCGTGGGGTTGCCGGTGCCCCAGGAGTCGGAGGACTTCGAGAAGACCGTGCCGGTGCTGTAGTCCGCGCAGCTGAGGCCGGTCCGGCTCGGGTCGCGCAGGGTGAAGGTGGAGCCCGAGGAGGTGGTGTCGATGCTGATCGGGCCGGGGCCGTTCCACTTGCTGTTGCCGGTGCCCGCCACCACGTCGTCGTAGCTGTCGACGAAGGCGCCGGTGCGGGCGTCGACGAAGACGTGCAGTTTGCTGGGCGCGGTCCTGGTACGCCCGCTCAGCACGGTCTCCCAGGCCAGTACGGGCTTGTCGTCCTTGAGGCGGACCACGAGCCGGCTGCTCTCGACCTTGTCGACCGCGGCCAGCTTGCCCCGCGAGGTGGTCTCGGCGTCCTTCGCGCTGACGGAGGGCCGGGTCGCGATGTCGATCCGCACGGCGGAGGCGGACTGGAGGGCGCGGACCTTGCCGGAGCCGTCGGCGAGGACCACCGCGTCGCCGCCGACGACCGGCAGCCCGCGGTAGCTGCGCTCGTACGACACCGAGAAGAGGTCCTTCACCCAGGGGGTGACGAGGCGCCTTTCGTACTGCTCCTGGGAGGAGTTGACCAGTGAGTCGAGTCCGCTGTCGACGGCCTGGTCGGCTGCCGCGACCGCGCGTGCCGCGGGGGTGTCCTGCGGGGAGGAGGCCGGCCGCGCCGCTGGCGCCGCCGATGCCGTCCCGGCCAGGGTGCCGGCGAGGCTCGCGGTCAGCGCCATCGCTGCCACGGCCGCCGTCCATCTGGTGGGCTGCAACGTCCACTCCGATCGTGGGGGGTGTCGGGGATGCGTTCGCGGCCGAGTATGAGCGTGGACATGACGAGAATGGGACATCTCGGCAGGCATAAGGCCCGCGTTATGGTGCGGCGGCGGCCCGCTGCGTACGCTGCCCGGATGCAGCTGGAGTTGAGGCACCTTCAAGCCGTTCTGCGGATCGCGGAGGCGGGCAGTCTGGGGGGCGCCGCACGGCGGCTGGGGGTGTCCCAGCCGGCGCTCTCCGCCCAGCTGCGGCGCATCGAACGGGTCACCGGCGGCGACCTGTTCGTACGCGGCCGGGCCGGCGTCGAGCCCACGGCCCTGGGCCAGTTCGTGCTGGCCAGGGCCCGCCGGGTGCTGAGCGAGATGGACGCCCTCGGCGCCGAGGCGCGGGCCTTCTCCCAGGACAGCCCGCTGCGGCTCGGCTGCATCCTGCTGGTCCTGCTCGACGGCCTGCTCGCCCAGACCGACCTGGCCATGTCCGGCCGGGAGATCGCCGTGGACCTGGAGGACTCGGTGACCGCGCTGGCCCGGATGCTGGGCGCCGGCCGCTACGACGCCATCGTCTACGGCGAGGTCAACGACCACGAAGTACCGCTGCCGGAAGGGGCCCTGGCGCGGACCCTGATCTCGAGGGAGCCCTTCTGCGTACGGCTGTCGGCCCGCCACCCGCTCGCGGCCCTGGACCGGATCGAGCTGGCCGATCTCGCGGGCGAGACCTGGATGTCGCCCGTGGAGGACGACGACGGCGGGCCGGAAGCCCTCACCGCCGCCTGCGCGAAGGCCGGATTCAGCCCCTCACTGCGCTACCGGATCGCCGACCGCAAGATGCACTACGACCTGATCGCGGCGGGCCGCGCGGTCTCCCTCAGCCAGCCGACCGCCCCCAACGCCGAGGGTACGGTCATGCGCCCGCTGGTCGGCACCCCCGTCACCGGCCGCATCCGGCTCGCCTGGAACCGCTCGGCGCTCTCGGGGGCGCAGGCGGAGCAGCTGTACCGGGCGGCGGCCCGTGCCTATGTCGCGAACGTGGACAACAATCCCTTCCACCGCGCGTGGTGGGACGCGCATCCCGAGGTGCATCCGGCGCTGGACTGACGGGCCGGGCGGGCGGGGCGGGCCGGGCGGGCGGGGCGGGCCGGGCGGGGGCGGTGATCAGCCCTGCCGGTGGGCGGTGAGCAGCAGGTACTCCCACTCCATGACGCCGTCCACGGTGTGCTCGGCGGCCAGGGCGTCGAGCGCGGAGTCGAGCGCGGCGACCCGCTCCGGATCGCCGGACACGTTCCGGTAGACGGCGATCGTCGGCCCGTAGCACGCCTTGAAGAACGCGCGGAAGTCCGAGGGGCCCGGGAACCGGTCCACCCGGACGGTCCGGCGGTCGGTCACCACATCGGTGACGGCGTCGCCCAGCAGCTCGTGCACATGCTCCTCGTTCCCCCACAGCGGCGGGGGCTCCGCGCCGGGCGGCGGCGGGGGAGCGAAGGGCTTCATCGTGGCGAACAGCCGGCCCACGAAGCCCTCCGGGGTCCAGTTGACCAGCCCCACCGTCCCGCCGGCCCGGCACACGCGCAGCATCTCCCCGGCGGCGGTGCGGTGGTGCGGGGCGAACATGATGCCGACCACGGACATCACCACGTCGAACTCGCCGTCCGCGAACGGCAGGGCCTCGGCGTCGGCCTCCCGCCACTCCAGCCGCACCCCGCGTACGGCGGCCAGGTGCCGGCCGACCTCCAGCAGATCGGGGGTCAGGTCGGAGGCGACCACGTCCGCCCCGGCCTCGGCCGCCGGGAGGGCCGCGTTGCCCGAGCCGGCGGCGATGTCGAGCACCCGGTCCCCGGTGCGCACCCCGCACTCGCGGACCAGCAGCGGTCCCAGCTCCGGGATGACGTGGGAGGCCACGGAGGGATAGTCGCCCAGGGCCCACATCGCGCGGTGCTTGGCCTTGAGTGCGCGATCGGCCTGCCGCGCTTCGCTCGCCTCGGTCATGACAGCCGTCCTCCCGGGCTCGGGGCGTCCCTCCACCGAGCCTAGGGAGCTTTCACCGGCCCGGCACGTCGGCACTTGCGGGCTTCGGGCTTCGGGCGTCGGGCGGCCGGGCTGTCCGGCGCCGGGACGGGGCGGCCGGGCGGCGGTTCACTCGCGGGGCGTGCGCGGGCCGAAGTCCCGGGCGAAGCCCTCGCGGAAGCCGGGACGCGCCAGCGCCCCCTCGAAAGCCCGTGCGGCGTGGACGAGCGCGGCCTCGTTCTCCTGGGCGGTGGCGAGTACGCCGAGGTAGGCGCGCAGGGTGAGCCCGCGGGCGGCGGCGAGCACGGAGAGCCGGTCGTGCACGTCGGTGTCGACCTCGACTGTGGTGGTGTCGGCCATGGTGAGAGTATGCGCGCCCGGGACCCGGCCGTGGGCCCGTTCGCCGGGGACCGCCCCTACGGCGAGGGGGCGGGCGTCGTACCGGAGGGCGATGAGCTCCGGGGCGCGGGCGGCGGGGCCGCGGGGCTCAGGGAGTTCCCCGGCGCCAGGAGCGCGGCGATCCGGGCGGCGATGGTCTGGGCCGTGTTGTTCCCGGGCGCCTCGGGGCCGACCGTCGTGGAGACCGCGACGGCCAGCCGCTCCGACGGCAGGTACGCCTGGATGGCCGCGTAGCCCGCGAAGGACGGGTTCGACTGGATCCAGCCGTTCTGGACGATCACCCCGTAGCCGAAGTGCCGTTCCGGGAGCTGGCGGAAGCAGTCCCTCGGCGGGCAGCCGGGCGTATCGCCGCCCAGGCCGACCGTGCCCGGGTCCAGCTGGGTCCGGAATCCCCGCGGGGAGAGCAGCCGCCCCGTGCCGACGGCCTCCGCCGAGCGGGCCAGATCGCAGATGTGGGTGCTCAGCACCGCGCCGGGGGCCGTGGTCCAGGACGGGTTCCAGTAGGTGGACTCCTCGTACACGCCGCGTTCGGAGTCGTAGGAGTGCAGGACCGGTTCCTCGATCTCGGGTGTGGCGCTGTTGACGGTGTCCGCCAGCCCGGCGGGCCCGGTGATCCGCTGCCGGATCAGCGCGTCCAGCGGCATGCCGGAGATCTTCTCCAGGGCCTGGCCGAGGAGGACGAAGTTCGCGTGCGAATAGCTCCAGCTGGTGCCCGGCTCGTAGAGCAGGGGGTGGGAGGCGGAGATGCCGACCAGCTCGTCCGGGGTCCACTGGCGGAAGGGGTCGGCGTACAGGGCCTTGACGAACTTCGGATCGGGGACGTAGTCGCGCAGGCCCGAGGTGGAGGCGCCGAGCATGCGCAGGGTGATCCGGTCCGCGTGCGGGGCGTCGGGGAGCCAGCGCGCGACCGGGTCGTCGAGCCGTGCCTTGCCCTCGTCGACCAGCTGGAGCATGGCGATGCCCATGTACACGATGGCGACCGAACCGGCCCGGAAGTGCATGCCGGCGGTGACCGGCACACCGGACATGGACTCGCCGAGGGCGGTGGTGACGACCTCGCGCCCGTCCCGGGTGACCCGGACCAGGACCGCTTTCAGCCCCAGCTCCCGCCGGGCCGTGTCGGCGATGTGCTGGATCTGCCGGGCCTCGCCGCCTGTCGGATTCGGGGAGGCGGCGCAGGCGGGGGGTGCGGGTGCGGGTGCGGCCCAGGTGGTGCCGCCGGGCAGGGCCGTGCCGAGCAGGGCCGCGGTGCACAGCAGCACCGTACGGGTGCGGCCCGCGCGCCGGGTCATGGCCCCGGCCGTCCTGCGGGGAGCGCGGCGCGGGGTGCGAGGACCATGGCGACCTCCTGCCGTGGAGCGCCCGCGGCGGGGCGGGGCCCGGATGGGGCGTATCCGTCCTTCGATGGAACGCCAGGGGCGCCGGACGGGCCAGTCGGAGCGGGAGGCTGCGGGGGTCCTACGCGGTTGCTCAGCCCGCCCAGCGGCCCGTCAGGAAGGTGATCGCGACCGTCACCGAGAGCGGGCCCATGACGTACAGGTAGGCGCTCTCGAACCGCGGCCGGCGGGCGCTCCAGGCGGCCAGGCCGATCCACAGCGGCCACCACAGGAGCGTGGAGCGGGGGACGGACGTAAACCAGTACGAGGTCCCCAGCGCCCAGAGCGTGAGCAGGAGGTAGACGGCCTCCGGCCAGCGGCGCTTCCGGACGAGCAGGGCCAGCAGGACGAGGCCCACGACCATGGCGAGCAGTTCGGCCTGCCACATCAGGGCGTAGCCGGTGGGCTGGGTGTGGCCGAAAGCGGCGGTCCAGGTGTGGGACCATGCCTCCCAGGGGGTGTGGAAGTCGCGGTACCAGCCGCGCTCCTGGGAGTGCTTCCAGGCCATCCAGTCGCCGGTACGGGACTCCAGGAACCAGGAGTAGAGCGCGGGTGCGAGGGCCGGCAGGCAGAGCCACGGGGCCGACCGCCAGGCCCGGTGGTCCCGGACGGTCAGGAGGAAGTGCAGGGCGAGCGCGGCGGCGAGGAACAGTCCGCTGACCCGTACGGAACAGGCCAGGCAGGCGAGCGTCCCGGCGGCGGCCCAGCTGCCGCGCTGCGCGGCCCGCCAGGCGGGCAGGGCCAGCGCGAGGAACAGGGCCTCGGTGTAGCCGGCGGCGAGGAACACGGCGCAGGGCGAGACCAGCAGGAACACCACCGCGCGGCGGCCCGCGTCGGCCTCGGCGAGCTGGTCGCGGGCGATCCGGGCCAGGGCCAGGACGGCCACGCCGCCCGCGACGAACGAGATCAGCGCTCCGGCGGCGGCCCAGGACGGGACCACGGTGTGCACGGCGCGCAGGGCGAGCGGAAAGCCGGGCAGGAACGCCTCGCGGTTGTCCCAGCCGAGCGTCCAGGGGCCGTTCCCGGCGGGGAAGTAGCCCTCCTGCGCGATCCGGAGGTAGAGATCCCAGTCCCACTGCTGCCAGGGCGCGAGCAGGGCGGCGGGCCGCCGGGCCTGTGCGTCGGCGGGGAAGAGCCAGCCGACGGCGGCGGCGGTGGCCCAGATCCCGAGGCGGGTGAGCAGGTAGAGGCCCAGGACCTGCCGGTCGGCGGAATCCAGCCGGCGCGCGAGGCGGCGGACGGGTCGCCGCTCGGGCCGGGGCCCGCTAGGGGACCCGTACGAGGTAGGAAGCGCCGGGGCGGGTATCGCGGGGGCCGCGGGCGGCCGCTGGGGGGCGGAAACGGGCATAAGTGATCTCCTGGCCGTCAAAAGGACATGCGGAACCCTCGGCCGGTGCGGCGGGGCCGGTATCCGCGTGCTGCGAAGGGGGGCGGGCGATGGGGCCGCAGGCGCGGGGGCTGCGGCCGGGGGCGTGGGCGTCGGGGCGTGCTGGGGGCGCGGGTTGCCGAGGGCGGAACGTGGGGTTCGGAGGCGGGCTCGGGTGCGGGCTGCTGCTGGCGGTTGGTGGGGGTCGCGTGTCGGCCCCGGGGTGTCGGCTAGCGGGGGCCGTTGGTTGAGGTGGGGGTGGTGGTGGGGTTGCCCATGGGGGTGCTGGGCGGGGCGGCCGGGGGGGTGGTGGTGGGCATCGAGGTGTGGGTGGGGGCGGTCGGCCAGGTCGTGGAGGTGGCCGAGGCGCTGGTCGTGGTGGTGCTGCGGGGGGTGGGCGGTGCGGTGGTCGGGGGTGCGGGGGAGGGTGACGGGGTGGTGGCCGGGAGGGTGGGGCGGGACGGTTCGGCCGGGAGGAGGGCGGCCACGGCGGCGCCGGAGCCGCCGAGGACGAGGCAGCAGGCCACGGCGAGGCCGGCGATCCGGCGCCGCCGGACCCGTTCGCCGCGCCGCTCGATCGCGGACACGGGCGGCAGCGCGCTCGCGGACTGCCCCGCCGAGGCCGCCTCGTGGAACAGCGACCGCAGTGGGTCGTGGGTGTCAGGCATCGGGGGCCTCCTCAATGCGGGGGTCCTGCAGCTGGCGGGAGAGCGCGGCCCGGCCGCGGGACAGGTGGGTCTTGACCGTGCTCGCGGACAGGGAGGTCTCGTCGGCGATCTGCTCGACCGTCAGGTCGCACACGTAGTGCAGCGCCATCGTGCGGCGCTGCTTGAGCGGCAGCTGCCGCAGCGCCTCCACCAGGGCCACCGCCTCCGGGCCCGGCCCCTCCACATGGCCCGGCGGGGCACTGCGCTGCCACGCGTCGGCGGTGCGCCGCCGCCCCCGCCAGCGGCTCACCGCCAGTCGCCACGCGACCGTACGGATCCACGCCTCGGGCCGGCCGTCCCGGTCCAGCTGGCGCCGGCGGCCCCAGCCCCGCACGAACGCCTCCTGCACCACGTCCTGCGCCTCGTGATGGTCACCGAGCATCACGTACAGCTGTCCTGTGAGCCGTCCTGCCGCTTGTGCGTAGAACTCCTCGAACTCCTCGACGGTCAACAATCGCTCCCGAATCCATGTGTCCCTCTCACCGGGCATACGCCCCGCGTCCCGCATCCGGTCTACACCGGACGACGGAAACTTCTGTGACTGCCGTCACAGGGAGGTGAGGGAGGGGGCCATGGGGCGCGGGGAACCCACCCGCCCGGCCGAACCCGCGGGCCGAGGGGACGGGAAGGGCGTCTCCGTGCAATTCCGGCGCACACCGGCCCCGCACCCGGGCGGAGGGGCGGAATCGCGCCGCGAAGGCGGGATCATTCCCCCTGGTGACCGTGCGTGCAGGCGTGTACCTTCTCCGGTAGCTGTCGTGGTTCCAAGTGCCTTGCCCACGCCTATCGGTGTGGGCAGTTTGCTGTGTAGTGCCGTAGGACCAGGGCGATCACCTCCGTCCCCCACACCGTGTGGAGGACTTACGTCAACGGGAAGGCATGAACATGGCTACGGGAACCGTGAAGTGGTTCAACTCGGAAAAGGGCTTCGGCTTCATCGCCCAGGACGGCGGCGGTCCGGACGTCTTCGCCCACTACTCGGCGATCAACGCGTCGGGCTACCGTGAGCTCCAGGAGGGTCAGGCCGTGACCTTCGACATCACGCAGGGCCAGAAGGGCCCGCAGGCGGAGAACATCACCCCCGCCTGATCCTCGGCCGGTCCGGACGCGTGTCCGGCCCCCGAAGAACCGTTTCCCCCGCCGCTTCTTCGAAGCCGGCGGGGGAGCACCCTCAGGGCCGTACGGATATCGCCGTACGGCCCTGAGCCGTCGTCGGGCGGCGGCGCCGGGCCCAGGCCCATACGCCCGTTCCGGCGAGGGCCAGCACCACCGTCGCGAGACCCGAGGCCGCCAGGACCCCGCGCGGGCCCAGCAGGGCCGCCAGGGGGCCGCCGAGGGCCGTGCCCACCGGGCCCGCGGTCAGGAGGGCCGCGCTGCGTGCCGCGAGGACGGTGGTCAGCCAGGCGGCCGGGGTGCGCTCCTGGAAGAGGGTGTACGAGAGCGCGGTGAACGGGCCGTAGATCAGACCGCCGAGGGTGAAGCAGGCCAGGGTGACCGGTGCGGGCGCGCCGAGCCCGAAGGGGACCAGGGCCAGGCCCCAGCCCGCCACGATGCCCAGGGTCACCGGCCACAGCGGGAAGCGCCGCAGCGTGCCCGCCGCCAGCCCGCCCAGGACGGCGCCCGCCCCGAACAGCGTCCAGTACAGCCCGAGAAGCCCCGCCCCGGCGTGCAGGTCCTCGGTGACGTGCAGCGGCAGCGCGACCTCGGCCGGTCCGTAGAGGAAGTTGAAGAACCAGGTCAGGGCGAGCACGCCCAGCAGCTCGGGCTGCTTGCGCAGCAGCCGCAGCCCCGCCGCCGAGCGGTCGGCGGCGTCCGCCCCGGCCGGGGGTACGGCCTTCCCCGCCGCCGGCCCGCCCGGCCGGCGGACCATGACGGCCAGCACCGCGAACGACACCGCGTCCACACCGATCAGCCACGCGGGGCTCACCACGACCGCCAGGAACCCGGCGAGCGCGGGGCCCACCACGATCGACGCCGAGACGCTGGCGCTGAGCAGCGCGTTGGCCGGAAGGCGCTGGTCGGCCGGCAGCATTTCGGCCACCAGCGAGTACCGCCCCGCGTTACCCCAGGCGTGCAGGACCGACGAGCCCGCCAGCAGGGCCACGTACAGCACCGGATGCAGGGTCCCGGTCAGCCAGGCCAGCGGCACGCACCCGAGCAGCACCGCGCGGATCAGGCTGTCGGCGGCCAGCAGCCGCGCGGGCGGCAGGCGGCGCAGCAGCCGCCCGAAGAGCAGGGCGCCGAGCGCGCCGGGCAGGGCGTACGCGGCCAGGGCGGCGCCCAGGAGCATCCCGGAGTGTCCGGGCGGCGCGATCTCGATGGCCAGCCAGGCCACCGCGACCACGCTCATCCCGTCACCGAGATCGGAGGCGGCCAGGGCGGGCAGCAGCCGCCGGAAGCCGGGGTGGGCGAGGAGCGGGCGATAGGCCCGGGGGAGGAGACGAGTTGTCCGTACGGCAGTCACCGGGTCAGACTCCCTGTTCAAGCGCGCTTGAGGTCAAGGGGGAGTGAGCGGTGCGGCAGCTCGCCATCGGGGAACTCGCACGGCGGGTCGGCATGCGGCCCTCGGCGCTGCGCTACTACGAGAGCATCGGCCTGCTGCCGCCCGCCGAGCGTGCCGCCGGGCGGCGCGTCTACCCCGCCGCCGTCGTACGCCGGATCGCGCTGATCCGGATGGCCCAGCGGGCCGGGTTCACCCTGGCCGAGATCCGCCGCCTGCTGGAAGCGGACTCGGGGCGCGGCGCCACCCGGCAGTGGCGGGCCCTCGCGGAACGGAAACTGCCCGAACTGGACCTGTTCATCCGGCAGACGCAGCTGCTGCGGGACGCCGTTGCGGACTGCCTGGCCTGCGGCTGTATGAACTTCGACACCTGCGAGCTGCTGTCCGGCCCGGCTGCCGAAGCCTGAGCCCGCGCGCGGACCGGGGGAGGCAGCACGCGGATCGGGAGGCCCGGCGGATGAGGCATGATCGGGGGATGTCTGATCGCATCATTGCCGCCTGTGACGGAGCGGCGAAGGGTAATCCCGGGCCCGCCGGATGGGGCTGGGTCATCGCCGACTCCGAGGGGCAGCCGCAGCGCTGGGAGGCGGGCCCGCTGGGCCGCGCCACCAACAACATCGGTGAACTCACCGCCCTGCTGCGGCTGCTGGAAGCCGTGGGACCGGGGGCGTCGGTCGAGGTGCGGATGGACTCCCAGTACGCGATGAAGGCCGTGACGCAGTGGCTGCCGGGCTGGAAGCGGAACGGCTGGAAGACCTCCTCCGGCCAGCCCGTGGCCAACCGCGAGCTCGTCGAGGAGATCGACCGGCTGCTGACCGAACGGGACGTGACCTTCCGCTACGTCCCGGCGCACCGCGAGGACGGTGACCACCTGAACGCGATCGCGGACCGCGCCGCGAGCGACGCCGCCGTCACCCAGGAGGCCGCCGGTACCGCGCTCGGCGCCACCGAGATGCCGACGCCGGCCCCCGTGGCGCCCGCGCGCCAGAAGTCCGGTACGGCGAAGAAGCGGACCGCCTCGGGCGGCGGGTCCGGGCGGCCCTCGCGGGCCATCAAGGCCAAGTTCCCCGGCAGCTGCCCCTGCGGTAAGCCGTATGCCGCCGGGGAGATGATCGCGAAGAACGGCAGCCGCTGGGGGCACGAGGCATGCGCCTCGGCCGTGGACGGCGCCTCCGCATAGGGCGGAGGCCCCGGCTCCGCTGCAAACCGCCCCGCCGCGGGCCCCGAACCGCCCCTCCGGGGACCGTGTCCCCGGAGGGGCGGCTTCTACGGCCGGTGGACGCGCAGGTACGCCACCTCGTACGACATCTCGTTGACGCCGGGTTCCGGTGCCGGGTGGTACCGGCCGGCGCAGACGGACAGGTTGACGATGAGGTACGCGCGCCAGTTGCGGCCCACCCCGCGGCGGTCGGCGTAGACGCGCTTGCCGTTGACCCACCAGACGACCGACCGCGACCCGAACTCCACTCTCAGGTCCACCCAGGCACCGCGGGCCACCGAGGGGTCCCGGTGGTAGCGGTAGCCGCCCTTGACGTGGTTGGAGAGTTCCAGCAGGTCGGGGTTGTCGGGGTGGTACTCGAAGATGTCGATCTCGTTGTCGCCGTCCAGCCAGGTCCAGATCGCGGGCCAGGCGCCGAGCGCGGAGGGCAGGCGTACGCGGGACTCCAGGACGTCCCCCGCGCGCACCATGAATCCCTCGTCGCTGCCCTCGGTGGTGAGCAGTCCGGCATTCCACTTGCCGTCGGGACGGCGGGTGGCGCGGAAGGTGCCGGCGCGGCTGTAGGACGGATCCTGCACCAGGTAGTCGAGTTTGTTGTCGCCGGGGTTGGTGGGGCCGCCGCCCGGATACGCCCAGGAGCGTCCGGCGACCCACTGCGTGGTGGACGTGAAGTCGGCGGTGAAGACCGGGTCCCGGGCGGCCAGCGGGCCGACGCGGGGCTGTTCCTGGGTGCTGCGGCCCGTGAGGCGTTTCACGAGTCGTCGGAGCCGATCGAGAACCTGAGTGAGCACAGCGCTCCTTCCCGAGAACGTGAGTTCCTGGAGCATTCCCTGTCTGCACGATCCACATACCGGTCCACCGGTTTTCTGTTCCGCTTTCTGTGCCGTGCGCTCCGCCGCCCGCTCTCCCCTCCGCCCCGGGCCGCCCTGACCGGCCTCCAACATCACTTCGCCGTACGGCAGTTGCGTGTCGGTGCGGCGGGGTAGCATCCGTGCCGTGGGGGGACTTGTGACACGTGGACGCCATGCCGCGCTGCGCGCCTGCGGCGGTGCCGCGGCCGGACTGCTCTTCATCGCCGGCTGCGCTTCCGGCGGTAGCACGGCGAAGGGGGACGCGGCGCGCCCCGCCCCGGCCGTATCGGCCGCACCGCCCGCCCCGGCGCCCGAGGCGCCCGCGCCCACCGCCCCGGTGCTCTCGCTCGTCCCCGAACTGGACGAGTCCAAGCAGCCGAAGACCGCGGCCGAGGCCGCCGCGCTGCTCTCCCGGCTCGTCATCGAGGCGGACGCGCTCGGCCCCGACGTGGTGCGCAGCAAACCCTTCGAGAGCGCCCCCGGCCGGTGGCCCGTGCTGGACGCCGGCTGCGTCTGGCAGACCGAGGGCCTGCCTCCCGACGTACTCGCCACGAGCACCCGCCACTTCCACATCCCGGCGGGGGACGGCCATGGCCGCGTCCAGATCAACACCACCGTGACCATCCATCACGACCGGCGCGAGTCCGGCTGGGAGACGGCGCGCGCCATGGAGGAGGTCCTGCGCTGCCCCGACCAGAAGCTGCGCGAGGGGGAGCAGCTGAAGAATCTGCTGGGCAACTCCGTCTACCGGGGCGAGCAGGGCAACAACTGGAGCGAGGACGCCTTCAACGAGATCGGCACCTACGTCGGCCCCGAGGGCGGCGAACCGCAGCGCTACCTCTGGTACCAGGCGCAGTTCGGCCCGGTGACCGTCGCCGTCGCCGGCAAGAACGCGGCGGGATTCAAGGAGAGCACCCTCACCACCCTGGTCGTGCAGGGCAACAGCCGGATGATCGCGCAGGCCAAGCAGGCACTCGGAAAGGCGGCCGGCTGATGGAGCCGCTCCTGCCCTCGGACCCCTCCCGGATCGGCGGCCACCGCCTCCTCGGCCGGCTCGGCGCGGGCGGCATGGGCGTGGTCTACCTCGGCCGCACCGACGACGGAGCCCTGGCCGCCGTCAAGGTGATCCGCGCCGAGTACGCCGACGAGGCGGACTTCCGGGCCCGTTTCCGCCGCGAGGCCGGGATCGCCGCACAGGTCGACAGCCCGTGGGCGGTACGGATCACCGGCGCCGACCCCGAGGCCCACGAGCCCTGGCTGGCCACCGCGTTCGTCGCCGGGCCCTCCCTGGCCGAGGCCGTCGCGGCCCACGGGCCGCTCCCGCCGCGCGCCGTACGGATCCTCGGCAAGGCCCTGGCCCGGGCGCTCGGAGTGATGCACGCGCAGGGCCTCGTACACCGCGACGTCAAACCGGGGAACGTGCTGCTCGGCATGGACCGGCCCCGGCTCATCGACTTCGGTATCGCCCGCGGCGGCGAGCACACCGTCCTCACCTCCGCGGACGCCGTGCTCGGCACCCCCGGCTTCCTGCCGCCCGAACAGGCCGAGGGCCGCCCCGCTGAACCGGCCGGCGACATCTTCTCCCTGGGCTGCCTCCTCGCCTACGCCGCCACCGGCCGGCTGCCCTTCGGCACCGGCACCGTGGAGGCGGTGCTCTACCGCACCGTCCACGACGAGCCCGAACTCGGCCCGCAGGTCCTCGCCGATCCCGAACTCGCCGCACTGCTGCGGACCTGCCTCGCCAAGCACCCCGGCCAGCGGCCCGACGCGGCCGCGCTCGACCGGGCCCTGATCGAGGACACCCCCGGCGAAGGCACCGACTGGCTGCCCGACCCCGTCGTCGCGACCATCGCGGAACGCGCCGCCGCGCTGCTCGCCCTGCCCGGCATCGAGGAGACCGCCGCCGACCCGAAGGGCGCACCGGCCCCCGGCGAAGCCGCCCCCGCACCCTCCCGCCGGCGTGTCCTCGGCTATGCCGCCGGAGGCGCCGTCCTCGCGGCCGGCGGCGGGCTGGCCGCCTGGCTGACCCTGCGCGAGGACAAGCCGAAGACCCCCGCCACCGTCGCGCCCCGGCCCTGGGTGATCGGCGTGCACGCGGACCTCTCCGGGCCGCAGAAGGCCGCCGGGCAGGCCCAGGACCGCGGGGTGCGGCTCGCCGTCGACGCCTTCAACGCCCGCGCGGACCGGCCCTTCACGCTCGCCGTCACCACCGCCGACGACGCGGGCGCCGCCAGCCGCTCCGCCTCCGCCGCCACCGGCCTCATCGCCGACCCGGACGTCCTCGCCGTCATCGGCCCCACCGGCAACGCCTCCGTCAACCCCTGCCTGGAGCTGTACGGCGAGGCGGCGCTGCCCCTGCTGACCGTCTCCGCCCTCGCCAGCGCCTTCGGTGTCGCGGACCGGCGCAGCTTCTTCCAGGTCGGCCCGATCTCCTTCGTCCAGGCCGCGGCCCTGAACAAGCACCTGGCCGGGACGGCCGGAGCCCGCCGGCTGGGCACCCTCTGCGACCGCGACGGGGATGTCGAGGGCTGGCAGGCGATCCTGCACGCGGCCCGCACCTTCGCCCACTACGGCCCGCAGGGCACCGTGTACTCGCGGGTCGTCCCGCGCGGCACGCAGGACCTGGGCCCGGTGGTCTCCGACCTCCTCGCCCACGGTATCGACGCCCTCTTCTACTGCGGCACCCCGGCGGGCGCGGCCCGCACCGCCCGGCTGCTGGCCGCCGCCGGGTTCCAGGGGCACCGGGCCGCCGACTACACCGTGATGGGCCCGGAGTTCCTGGCCGCCGCCGGGCCTGCCGCCGAGGGCTGGCAGTGCGTGGCCCCGTACACCGGCCCGGAGGCCCCCGAGGTCGCGGAGCCGGCCCGCGCGCACCGGGCGGCGTACGGCGCGGCGCCCGAGATCTGGACGGCCGAGGCGTACGACACGACCCGCCTGGTCCTCGACCGGCTCGTGGCCGCCGCCCGCGGCGGTGGCCGCCCCAGCCGCGCCGAGCTGCTGACCGCACTCACCGAGGGCAGCTTCCGGGGCCTGACCAAGGAGTTCTCCTTCGACCAGGACCGCGTGGTCAAGGACTACCCCTTCCATCTCCACCGGGTGGAGGGCGGCCGGATGCGCTACGTGGGCCCCGCCGCCCTGACCTCGGCCGGATAGCGGCGGATGCGCCCCCTGCACCCCGCCGATCCCGCCGCGATCGGCGGGCACCGGCTGCTGGGCCGGCTCGGCTCGGGCGGCATGGGCACCGTCTACCTCGGCCGTTCCCCCGAAGGTGTGCTCGTCGCCGTCAAGGTGATCCGGGCCGATCACGGCGCGGACCCGGCCTTCCGGGCGCGGTTCCGCCGCGAGGCGCGGGCCGCCGCCGGGCTGACCGGCCGCTGGGTGGTCCCCGTGGTCGCCGCCGACCCGGAGGCCCGCGAGCCCTGGCTGGCCACGCCGTTCATCCCCGGCCCCTCGCTGGCCGAGGCCGTCGGCGGGTACGGGGCCCTGCCCGCCCGGAGCGTACGCGTCCTCGGCATCCGCCTCGCGGAGGCCCTGGCCGAGGTGCACGCCGCCGGGCTCGTCCACCGCGACGTCAAGCCGGGCAATGTCCTGCTCGCCCCGGACGGGCCCCGCCTGATCGACTTCGGGATCGCCCGCGCCACGGGCGCGACCGCCCTCACCGCCGCCGACGCCGTCGTCGGCACCCCCGGCTACCTGGCGCCGGAGCTGGCCCGCGCGGGCGGGCCGGTGGCGGGGCCGCCGGGCGATGTGTTCTCCCTCGGCTGCGTCCTGGCGTACGCGGCGAGCGGGGTCACCCCCTTCGGCGGCGGGCACGCGGCCGCGGTGGTCTTCCGTACCGTGCACGAGCGGCCCGTACTGGACTGCGTACCGGCCGAGTTGCTGGAGGCGGTCGGCGGCTGCCTGGAGAAGGACCCGGCCGCGCGGCCGACCCTGGAGGAGCTGACCGCCCTGCTCGACGCGGAGGGCGCGGGAGCCGAGGGGGAGTGGCTGCCCGCGCCGCTGCCCCGGATCATCGCCGAGCGCTCCACGCGGGCCCTGGACCTGCCGGCCCCCGAGCCCACCCGCCTCGACACCCCGCAGGTCCCCGGCACAGCGGCCGCCCGCCTCCTCACCCGCCGGCGGCTGCTCGCGGCGGGCGGAGCCGCGCTCGTGGCCGGTGCGCCGCTCGCCTGGTTCACCACGCGCGGCCGGGGCGGGCGCCGGACCCCGCCCGCCGGGAGCGGCCGGGAGCCCGCCGTCCACACCCTCGCCCTCCAGGCCGATCTGACCGGGCCGGGCCGGGACACCGGGCGGGCCCACGAGCGGGGCATGCGGCTGGCCGTGGAACGGCACAACGCCCTGCCCGACGCCGCCTTCCGGCTCGCCCTGCGCGTCGCCGACGACGGAGGCGACCCGGCCCGCGCCGCGCAGACCGCCAAGGAGCTGGCCGCCGACCCCGCCGTGCTCGCGCTCACCGGCCCCACCTGGGACGCGGCCGTGCCCGAGCTGGCCACCACCTGCCTGGCCGCCGACCTCACTCTGCTGCTGGTCTCCGTCGACAGCGAGCTGAACGCGCAGACGCAGTGGCGCACCACCTGCGCGACCCGCCCCACCGACGAGGGCCTGGGCATGCCGGTCCTGCACTACCTGTCCCAGGTGCGGCCCTCGCGCCGGACCGCCGTGGTGGAGGACGCCTCGAACGGGGAGCCCGCCTGGCTGGTCACCCGGGTCCTCCAGCAGAGCCCCCCGGCGCAGGGCTCGGTGAGCGTCCACCGCATCCCGCAGGGCGGCTCCGACTACGCGGGGGCCGTCCGCGCGCTGACCGGCGCCGGGGCCGAGGCCGTCGTGTACACCGGCACCTCGCCCGAGGGCGCCGCGCGGCTGGCCCGCGCCCTCGCCGAGGCCGGATTCCGGGGGCCCCGGGTCGCGGTCCAGCACGCCATGGAACCGGCCTTCGTCAGTGCCGCCGGCGCCGCGGCCGAGGGCTGGGTGTTCGCCGCCCTGTTCACCGACCCGGCGGCGGTACCGGCCGCCGCCGGGTTCGTCGCCGCGCACCGCACCGCGTACGGGCAGCCGCCCGCGCGGTGGGCCACCGAGGCGTACGACGCCGTAGGGCTGGTGGCGGCCGCCCTGACCGGGCTGGAGGGGGAGGGGCGCGACCGCGCGGGCCTGTCCCGGCGGATCTTCCGTACGGCCTACAAGGGCCTGGCCAAGGAGATCGCCTTCGACGCCGCGACCCGCGCCCTCAGCGCCGACGGCCTCGCCCACCTCTACCGGGCCGAGGCGGGCGCCTTCCGCTACCTGGGCCGGTACCCGGACGTACGCGCCGACCCGTGACGCGGGGGGCCGGGACCACGCCCGGCCTCCCCGCCCGGCCCGGTTACTCGAAGCGGGAGGTGTCGCCGGCCCCGCGGCGCACGATCTCGGCCTCCCCGCTGGAGAAGTCGATGACCGTGGTCGGCTCGGTACCGCAGTCGCCCGAGTCCAGTACGGCGTCCACCTCGTGGTCCAGCCGCTCCTTGATCTCCCAGCCCTGCGTCAGCGGCTCGTCCTCGTCCGGCAGCAGCAGCGTGCTGGAGAGCAGCGGCTCACCGAGCTCGGCCAGCAGCGCCTGCGTGACCACATGGTCGGGGATGCGGACGCCGACCGTCTTCTTCTTCGGGTGCATCAGCTGGCGCGGCACCTCCGAGGTGGCGGGGAGGATGAAGGTGTAACTGCCGGGCGTGGCCGCCTTGATGGCCCGGAACACATTGTTGTCGATGTGCACGAACTGCCCCAGCTGGGCGAAGTTCTGGCACACCAGGGTGAAGTGGTGACGGTCGTCGAGACGGCGGATCGACCGGATCCGGCCGAGGCCCTCGCGGTTGCCGAGCTGGCATCCCAGCGCGAAGCAGGAGTCCGTCGGGTACGCCACGAGCTTTCCGGAGCGGATCATGTCGACCACGTTGTCGATGGTGCGCCGCTGAGGGTTCTCGGGGTGCACGTCGAAGTATTTCGCCATCCGCCGAGCCTACGCGGTCGGGGCGCGGGCCCGCTCCGGACGCTGTCCGGGCCGTTCCGGGGGAGGATGAGAGGGAGCCGTGCGTCCCGAACGCCCCGGACCGACCGCCACGGGCCGCCCCGGGGCGGGCGTACGCGGGCCGACGGTACCGACGGTGCCGGAAGGGAGCATCGCCGATGAGCATGTCCGACGGGCCGGGGGCCGGGGCCAGGAGGCCCGCCGAGGCGGGACTCTCCCCGCCGAGCGGGCTCCTCGACGTCCTGAACGTGGCCGCGATCGTGCTCGACGGCCAGGGCCGGGTCGCCCTCTGGAGCCCGCAGGCCGAGCAGCTGTTCGGCTGGACGGCGGAGGAGGCCCTCGGGCAGCCCGCCGCCCGGCTGATGGCCTCGAAGGAGCACGTCGGCCTGGTCATGGACCTGTTCGCGCGGGTCATGGGCGGCGCCGGGGACTGGGCGGGCGCGTTCCCCGTACGGCACAAGGACGGCGACAACCGGCTGGTCGAATTCCGCAACATGCGGCTCCTCGACGAGCGGGGCGACCTGTACGCCCTCGGCATCGCGACCGACCGTACGCGGCTGCGCCAGCTGGAACGGGACCTCGCGCTCTCCGCCCGCCTGGTCGCCCAGTCACCCATCGGCCTCGCCGTCCTGGACACCGAACTGCGCTACGTCCTGGTCAACCCCACCCTGGAGCGCATCAACGGGCTGCCCGCCGCCGAGCACATCGGCCGGGGCGTCCGCGAGGCCCTGTCCTTCCTCGACGACGCCGAGGCCGCCGAATCCGCGATGCGCCAGGTCCTCGCCACCGGTACACCGCTGCTGGAGCAGTTCACCGCCGGGCGCACCCACGGCGGACACGGCGCCGAGCACGCCTGGTCGGTGTCGTACTACCGGCTGGAGGACGCCACCGGCCGCGTCCTGGGCCTGGCCACCTCCGTGGTCGACGTCACCCAGAGTCACCAGGCGGCCCTGGAGATCGCCCGCAGCCGCCGGCGCCTCGCCCTCATCGCCGACGCCACCGTCCGCATCGGCACCACCCTTGACCTGGACCAGACCGCCCGGGAGCTGGCCGACGTGGTCGTTCCCGAGCTGGCCGACATCGCCGCCGTCGACATCCTCGACTCCGTCCTCGAAGGCCGCCCGACGCTGCGGTCCTCCGCCCACGAGCCCGCCGTGTTCCGCGCGCTGGCCGTCGCCTCCGCCTACCCCAGCGAGGCCGTACGCGCCGCCGACCCGCCCGGGGACATCGCCCGCTACGCCGCGGACCGCCTGGTCACGCAGTGCGCCACCACCGGCCATCCGGTCCTCGTCGCCCATGTGCAGGCCCGCGACATCTCCCGGATCGCCCGCGACAGCACCGCCGCCACCCTCCTCACCCGCGCCGGACTGCGCTCCTACCTGGCCGTCCCGCTCATCGCCCGCGGCGAGGTCCTGGGCGCCCTCGACCTCAAGCGCACCCGCAACCCGCTGCCGTTCAACGACGACGACATCGTCCTCGCCGGGGAACTGGCCGCCCGCGCCGCCGTGTGCATCGACAACGCCCGCTGGTACCGCAACGCCCACCACACCGCCCTCGCCCTCCAGCACCACCTGCTGCCCCACCACCCGCCGCACACCCCCGGGCTGGAGGTCGCCTCCCGCTACCGGCCCGCCGCGGCCAGCAGCGAGATCGGCGGGGACTGGTTCGACGCCATCGCCGGGCCGGACGACACCACCGTCCTCGTCATCGGCGACGTCATGGGCAGCGGGATCAACGCCGCCGCCAGCATGGGCCAGTTGCGTACGGCCACCCGCACCCTCGCGGAACTCGCCCTGGACCCGCCGCAGGTGCTCCAGCAGCTGGACCGCACTACGGCCGCGCTGGAGGAGACCATCGCCACCTGCGTGTACGTGGTCCACGACCCGCACCGCGCCCAGTGCCGCATCGCCGTCGCCGGACACCTGCCGCCCGTGCTCATCCGCGCCGGCCACCGGCCCCGGCTGCTCGACCTGCCCACCGGAGCGCCGCTGGGTGTCGGCGGGATCCCCTTCGAGGCCACCACCGTCGCCATGGAGCCCGGGGACCAGCTCGTCCTCTACACCGACGGCCTGGTCGAGACCCGGGACCAGCCCATCGACGAACGCCTCGACCTGCTGCTGCGGCTGCTCGCCGACACCGGGCGCCCGCTGGAGGAGACCTGCGACCGGCTCCTGGACTCCCTGCGCCGCCCGGACGACCACGACGACGTCGCGCTGGTCATCGCCCGTGCCACCCCGCTGACCTGACAGCCGCCGGATCGCTGCCGCCCCCGGCGCGCGGCCCCGCCGGCGCGGACCTACCCTGATCGGTACTGCTCCGCCCTCGTCCCCGTACGGCAGGAGGCACGCGGTGAAAGCGATGCGCACCTGGTCGCGCCGGGCCCGGGCGGCCGCCGTCGCGGCGGGACTGCTCCTCGTACCGGCCGGAACGGCCACCGCGTACGAGGCCCTGGCCGCGCCGCCCGCCGCCGCGCCCACGCCCACGCCCACAGCCCCGCCCACTCCGGCCCCGACGGGATCCGCCGCGGCCTTCCCCGAGCTCACGCCCGCCGTGGCCGCCCGGCTCGACGCGGCGATCCAGCAGGTCATGCGGGAGACCGGGGTGCCGGGCGCGACGGTCGGGCTGTGGACCCCGGGCAAGGGCAGCTACCTGAAATCGTTCGGCGTGGCCGACAAGACCACCCGCGCGCCCATGGACCCCGGGCTCGGCATGCGCATCGGCAGCGAGACCAAGACCTTCACCGTGACCGCGCTGCTCAGGCTCGTCGACCAGAAGAAGCTCGGCCTGGACGACCCGATCGGCAGATACGTCAGCGGCGTGCCCGACGGCGACCGCATCACCCTGCGCCAGCTCGCCGGCATGCGCAGCGGGCTCTACAACTACAGCGAGGACCCGGACTTCGACAAGGACTTCGAGGCCGC